>CAJXLM010000004.1 GCA_913056175.1 uncultured Opitutia bacterium
CGCACTCCAGCACATCCACCCCCGAGAACTCCGTCGCCCGCACCGCCAGCCGCATCAGGAACTCCCGCTCCTCCGCCACCAGCCGAAACTCCCCCAACAACTCCCCCCGCAAATAATAGTACCCCTCCCCCTTCAACTTGTATCGCCGCCGTCGCATAACCCCACCCCAACACCATCCACCCTCAATGTCAAGTGGGTGGAAAGCCTGTCATTATATTCCAGCAAGCGAAGTGAGTAGAACGGGGATGGGGGGGACTTGCGGGGGTTGTGGGCTATTGGGGGGGTCTCGGCGGAGGACGCCTCGGTTGTTCGAATTCGCCGGGTGGAGGAGCGGGTCGTTTTGCCGGACCGGGGAAGTCGGGAGGATTGTCGGGGTGGGGATTGGGGAGGATTGCGGTGGGCGGGGGGTAGGGGAGGTTTTGGGGGCTGGCGTTGGGGGCGGGGGTTGGGCGGGAGGCGGGGGACCATGCGACTTTGGCCGGGAGCAAGCCGAGCCCGGGGACGGAACCCGTGGGGCTCCGTTCTTGTCGTGTCGGCGGGTCTTGGCCCAATCGGAGCGGCGCTCCCTTGCCACCGACCTTCTCACTCGCAGTCCGGGATCCGTTTCCTTGCCAATGACCTTCTCACTCACCTGCCGGGACCCGGTCCCCTGCCAATGACCTTCTCACTCGCCTGCTGGGACCCGGTCCCCTGCCACGGATCTTCCCGCTCGCCTGCCGGGACCCGCTCCCTCGGCCTGCGGGGAGGCGGTCCTCCTCGTCCGGCGCTCCCTTCGAGGGGGGATCCCTGGCTCTGGGGAATGGTGCGCGGCCCTCCTGCGGGGGAGGAGCTCGGGCGATTTCCCGCCCCATCGGTGACCGCGCGCGGGTCGCCGTTACCGCGGCCACCGGGCAACCGAGCTTTTCTTCCCCGGTTCCCCCGGCCGCCTTGATGCGAGGCCTTCTGCGAGGCCAGCGGGGAAGGGTACCACGCGGGGCCGGCGGGGAGGGGAGGACCGCGCCTCCCGTCCGCTAGACGGCCTCGAAGGAGCCATCGGCGTGCTTGCGGACGCGCCGGCGGAGTTCGAGGAGGAGGAGGGTGGCACTGACCTGGGAGGCGGGGAGCCCGGTCTGGTGGCCGATGGCATCCGGGTGCAGGACGGCGCCCTCGGCGAGGACCGCGTGGACGGCGCGCTCGTCCTCCGTCCAGTCGGCCCGGGGATCCGCCGTTTCCCCGGTGCCGGCGTCGGCCGCGCCCGCATTCCCTCCCTCTTTCCCGGGGAAGCCCGGCAGGGGAAGTTCCCCGAGCCGAAGTTCCTCGGCAATGTCGGCGGCGGAGGTGACCAGCGTGGCCCCGTCCCGGATGAGCTGGTGGCAGCCGGCACTGGACCGTTGGTCGATCCGGCCGGGGACCGCGAAGACCTGGCGGCCCTGCTCCCCGGCAAAGCGGGCGGTGATCATCGATCCGCCGTCCACGTCACTCTCCACCACGACCACCCCGCGGGAGAGCCCGGACACCACGCGGTTGCGCATGGGAAAGGTCTGCCGGTTGGCGCGGAAGCCGAAGGGAAATTCGCTGTAGATCGTGCCCTTCTCGCGGAGCTGGCGGAAGAGCTCGAGATTCTCGGGCGGGTAGACCCGGTCGAGCCCGTTCCCGAGCACGGCCACCGTAGTCCCGCCCTCGCCGAGGGCGCCCTCGTGGGCCACCGCATCGATCCCACGGGCCAATCCACTGACGATGGTCACGCCGCGGCGGGCCAGGCGGGCGGCGAGGTCGCGGGCGATCCGTTGCCCATAGAGGGTGGTTTTCCGGGAGCCGACGATGGCCACGGCCGGCTCCCGGAAGACGGAAGGGCCCTGCGCGTAGAGCCCGATGGGCGGGTCGTAGATCTCGCGGAGCACGGGGGGATACTCCGGATCGTCGAGCGCGACGAAGCGGGCCCCGTGCTTCTCGAGCCGCTCGCGCTCGCGGGGGAGGTCGAAGTGCCGCTCCCATTCCCGGAGGGCGCCGGCGATGCGGGGACCGACCCCCGGCACGGACTGCAGCTCCGCCGACGAGGCCCGTAGCACGGAGAGCGGGTCGTCCCCGAAGCGGTCGCGCAGGTGGCGCAGGGTGACCGGGCCGAGGTGGGGAAGCCCGTTGAGGACCAGCCAGGCCTCCGCCGGGGAGCGGATCGGTTCGGGTTGCGCCATGCGGGAAAGGGAACACAAGATGGTGACGCGGCGCACGGCGAAACGCAATGTACCAGTCGGTCCGCTTCCGTTGCCCCCGGAGCCGGTTGGCACCGCTTCTGCTTTTCGGCCGCTGCCGCCACCCCAAGCGGAACCCCAGGAAGGAGCTGCCCATGAATCTCACCGAGACCCAACACCGCTTTCACCTGAGCCCCACCGACCTCACCTTCGTGGCCGACACCCTCGCTGGGGGTGAGCGCGACCGTACCGGCGTGCTCGCCCTGCTCGCCGACCCCGCGAGCGCGGATGCCATCCTCGACCAGCCCGCCCTCCTCCGGCGGGTGCTCGACGGGCGGGAGCAGCTGGCCATCTCCGAGTTCCTCTACTTCTACCTTCTCGTGCGGGCGGTGTTCCGGGAGCACGGCCTCGACGATCCCGACCTCGCCGACCACGTGGCCGAGGCGCTGGCGACCTATCCGGAGGATTGCGGACCGACCGAGGGCCGCTCGCCCCTGCCCTTCGCGGTCGACCTCTTCGAGGCCATGGAGCGGGCCGCCGGCGCCCACGAGCGCTTCTACCTCCAGGTGCGGGCCGGCAACCTCCTCCTCGTCGCCAGTGGACTCTTCCCCGACCACCTCCGGGCCCGGGCGGAGCGGCGGGGCGCGCCCGGGCTGCGCTACTACGAGGAGTGCGGGGCCTCCGCCTACCAGCGGGCCGGGAAGCATCCCCTCGCCCGCGAGTTCTGCCTCGCCGAGCGCCTCGAGCAACTCGGCACCGTGTTTCCCCGGAGCCGCCGGGCCCTCAACCGCGTGGCCGAGGAATACCTCGTGTGGAATTGACGCCCCGCGGGGGGCGTTCCGGATTGTCCGGGCGGCCCCGGCCTGCCTAACTCCACGGAGGCATGGCCATGCTCGTCGCAGAGGGAGTGGAAAAGAGCTTCGGCGGGGTGCACGCGGTGAACGGGTGCAGCTTCTCCGTGGAGGAAGGCAGCATCACCGCCCTCATCGGCCCGAACGGGGCCGGGAAGTCGACCATGTTTGCCATGATCGCCGGCTTCCTCGCCCCCGACCGCGGCAGCATCCGCTTCCGCGACCGGGAGATCGGGGGCCTGCGGGCGCACGAAGTGGCCCGGCAGGGCATTGCCCGCACCTTCCAGATCCCCCATGAATTCGCCGGGATGACCGCCCGCGAGAATCTTCTCGTGGTCCCCGCCGGACAGGCCGGTGAAAACCTGCTGACCAGCCTCTTCCGCCACGGGCGGGTCCGCCGGGAGGAGGAGCGCCTCCGCCACCGGGCGGACGAGGTACTCGAGTTTCTCGGGCTCACCCATGTGGCCGACGAGCTCGCCAGCCAGCTCTCCGGCGGGCAGAAGAAGCTCCTCGAGCTGGGCAAGGCCATGATGACCGGGGCCCGCCTCATCCTCCTCGATGAACCCGGGGCCGGGGTGAACCCGACCCTCCTGCGCAAGCTCGCCGAGGACATCCGGCGCCTGAACGAGGAGCAGGGCATCACCTTCTGCATCATCGAGCACGACCTCGACCTCGTGAGCCGCCTCTGCAACCCCGTGCTCGTCCTCGCCGAGGGCCGTCTGCTGGCGCAGGGGACCATGGCGGAGGTGACCGCCGATCCCGAGGTGAAGGAGGCCTACCTCGGTGAGGCCCACGTACCCAGCCATGAGTGAGGCCTTCCTCGAGGTGCGCGAGCTGACCGGGGGCTACGGGGCCACCGACATCCTCCACGCGGTCAACCTCGCCCTGCGCAGCGACGAGATTGTCTCGATTATCGGGCCGAACGGGGCCGGCAAGTCCACCCTCCTCAAGGCCATCGCCGGGCTCGTCACCATCCGCCTCGGCAGCGTCTTCTTCGAGGGCACGGAGGTCACCGGAATGCGGCCGGACCGGCTCGTGCGCCGCGGCCTCTGCTACGTCCCCCAGGAGGCGAATGTCTTTCCCCGGCTCTCCGTCCGGGAAAACCTCGAGATGGGTGCCTTCATGCTCCCCGGTGACCCGGCCGCCCAGATTGAGCGGATGGGCGAGCTGTTCCCTCCCCTGCGGGAGAAGTGGAAACAGGCCGCCGGCACCCTCTCCGGGGGCCAGCGGCAGATGGTGGCCATCGCGCGGGCCCTCATGGTGGAGCCGCGCGTTCTCCTCCTCGACGAGCCTTCCGCCGGGCTCTCGCCGCGCTACACCGAGGAAATCTTCGAGAGGGTCGTCGCGATCCACGAAACGGGGGTGGGCATCCTCATGGTCGAACAGCGGGCCCGGCGGGCTCTCGAGATGTCCCACCGCGGCTACATTCTCGCCATGGGCCGCAACCGCCACGAGGACACCGGCCCCGCCCTCCTCGCGGATCCGAACGTCGCCGAAATGTTCCTCGGAGGCTGAACCCGGGCGGACCGCCAGCCGGGGTCGCGCCCCCGCGGCCCCTGCCGTGGCAATGGTACCGGGTCCGCGGGTCGCCCCCTCCTGCCTCTCCCAGACTCCTCTTCCACCGGCAAGATTCGCTACCGGGGCCCTTTTTTTCCGCGGCGGGGTAGCGAGGGGCCAGAGCGCCGCGGGCCGGGGCGTACCGGGCGGCTCGCTCCGGCCCGCCCCACCCTCAAGCCTCCACGACCGCCTCCCTCCCGCCACCGAGGCCGGCGAGGGAGAGAAAGTTGGCGAGGAGGCGGGGACCCTCGATCGTGGCGAGGGATTCCGGATGGAACTGGACCCCGTGCACCGGCCACTCGCGGTGGACGAGGCCCATGATCTCCCCCTCCTCCGTTTCCGCGGTGATGCGGAGGCAGTCGGGGAGGCTTTCCCGCTCGACGATCAGGGAGTGGTAGCGGGTGGCGTCGAAGGGATTGGGCAGGCCGGCAAACACCCCACTGCCGTCGTGGTGGATGGGGGAGGTCTTGCCGTGCATGAGTCGGTCGGCCCGGACGACTTTCCCGCCGAAGGCCTGCCCGATGCACTGGTGGCCGAGGCAGACCCCGAAGAGGGGGATCTTCCCGGCGAAGGCCTCCACCAGCGCGAGGCTCTCGCCGGCCTCATTGGGGGTGCAGGGGCCGGGAGAAATCATGAGGGCCTCGGGGGCGAGGGCGCGGACCTCGCCCACGGTGAGCCGGTCGTTGCGGACGACCTCCGGCATGACCCCGAGCTCGGCGAGCTGCTGGACCAGATTGTAAGTGAAGGAATCGTAGTTGTCGACGAGGAGGAACATGGGGACCGCGGAGAGGTGAACGGAGACTCCCGCGCTCAGGCCTGGTAGGCCCGGTCGGTGCGGGCGGCGAGGATGAAGTCGTTGCGGTGGAGCCCGCCGATCTTGTGGGTCCACCACTCCACAGTGACGCGGCCCCATTCGGTGACGAGCCGCGGGTGGTGGCCCTCTTCCTCGGCCATCGCCCCGATGCGGTTGGTGTAGGACAGGGCCTCCGCGAAATTGCGGAAGGAAAAGACGCGGTGGAGCCGCTCCACCCCGTCGACTTTCCGCACGGTCCACTCCGGGAGCTCCCGGAGAAAGTGCTCCCGCTCCTCCGCCGTCGCCAGGGGCGAATCCTTCCGGCAGGGCTCGCAGGTCTGGTGGGGCAACGCATTTTCCATCACGTTCACCATCCGCGGATTGGTGGCGGAGTCAATCCGCCCCGCGCGGGCCCACGCTCCCCGCCGTTCCCCGCAACGACGGGCCCTCCCGGACTTGCGGAGCGGGCCGGGCGTGGTATCTTCAGCCAATGAGGTGTCCAAAGTGTTCGTCCTCCGACACGCGGGTGATCGACTCGCGCGGAAGTCGCGCGGACGCCTCCATCCGCCGTCGGCGCGAGTGCACGGAGTGCGGCTACCGCTTCACTACGGTGGAGGAAGTCCTCCGGGAGAGCCTTCGCGTGATCAAGCGCGATGCCACCCGGGAGGACTTCAGCCGGGACAAGCTCTTCCGCTCCGTCCGCAAGGCGATCGAGGGCCGGCCGGTCGACCTGGAGCAAGTCGAGATGATGCTGGCCGACCTTGTGGACCAATTGGAGCGGGAGTTCGGCTTCGAGATTCCCACCCGGGCGATCGGGGAGGAGATCATGAACCGGCTTCGCCGGGTCGACCAGATGGCCTTCGTGCGTTTCGCGATCGCCTACAAGGACATCGAGGACATCGCCGAGCTGGACCGGGAGCTGGAGTGGATCCGCTCGTGAGGGGGAGAGCCACGCGCGAACGGATCCGGCGGCTCGGGGCACTGCGCTCCGCCACCCACCTGCTCGACTCCGTGTACCGGGAGGCCCCCGTGGACGGGGAGGAACTCCGCCGGGCGATCCGGACGGTCGAGCGCGAGGGCCGCGGGCCCGATGCGCCCACCCCGGCCGTCCTCCGGCAGCTGGTGCACTGGTACGCGCCGGACCGGGCCGACGGGGCGGGAGGGCTCGCCTGCCGCGTGGTCGACCCGGGCGAACCGGCCGGGCTCCTCTGGTGGCAGGCCGCCCTCGCGCGGACCATGGAAACCCTCCGTGCCGGACAACCTACCCTACTCCTCCTCGGTGGGCTCCGCGAAGGGATCCGCGAGCCGGGGCGCCCCTGGACCGCCACGGCCGCCCGGGAGTACGAGGCCGTCCTCCATGATTTCTGCGAGCAGGCCGCCCGCTGGGCGCGCCGGCACGCCACCCCGGTCACCCTCTGGGCGGCCTGAGCGGGGGAGCCCCGAGGTTTGGGCTGGAGGCGACCGTCCTCCTACCGCCAGAATCCTCGATCCCTTCTCCGATCCCAGCCATGACCGACAAGACCCTCTTCCAGAAGATCATCGACGGGGAGATCCCCGGCACATTCGTGCACCAAGACGAACTCTGCGTGGCCCTGCGCGACATCGACCCGCAGGCCCCCACCCACATCCTCGTGATCCCCCGCAAGCCGATCGCCCGGATCGCCGAGGCGGGGGAGGAGGACAAGGAGCTCCTCGGCCACCTCCTCCGCACGGCGGCCGAGGTTGCCGCGGCCGAGGGGCTGACCGGGGGCTACCGGATCGTCGTCAACAACGGGCCGGACGGAGGCGAAAGCGTCCCCCACCTGCATGTCCACCTCCTCGGAGGACGCGCCCTCACCTGGCCCCCGGGCTGAAGACGCTGCCACCGGGACACCGGCAATGGGAGGGGGCACCCCCTCCCCCGCCGGGCCGCATTGGCCTCGCTCCCTCGACTTTCCCCGGACCCCTCGCCCTCTTACCGGCCATGCCCTCCCTTCCCTTCCGCATCAGCACCCTCATTCTCCTCCGGGACGAAGCGGACCGCTTCCTCCTCCTCGAGCGGACCCGGCCCCCCAATCAGGGCAAGTGGAGCCCCATCGGGGGCAAGCTGGACATGGAGCGGGGGGAATCCCCGGTGGAGTGTGCCCGGCGGGAGACGGAAGAGGAGATCGGGCTGGCGGTGACCGACGAGGACCTCCACCTCTTCGGCTACCTCTCGGAAAAGAACTACGAGGGCGAGAAGCACTGGCTCATGTTCCTGTTCCTCTGCCACCGGCGCCTCCGGGACCTGCCCCCGCCGATCGAGGAGGGCCGCTTCGGCTTTTTCGCCCGGGAGGAGATCGACCGCCTCGACATCCCCCCCACCGACGCGGTCCTGCTCTGGCAATTCTACGATGAGCACGCCGGGGGGTTCGCCGGGATGCGGGCGGACTGCGCCGGATCCGGCCCGGTTGTCCCCGTGCGGGAAGCCTGAAGCCGGCAGCCAACCGGAGCAGCGGGCCGCACCCCCCTCCTCAGCCCTCGCCGCGCCGGATCCGCTCCTTCGCCTCCTCGCGCTCGGCCTCGATCCGTTCCCGTTCCGAGCGCCGCTCGGCCTCGAGCTCCTCCGCCTCCTGGTGGTTGCCGGCGGCTCGGGCGGCGTCGCGCTTGCCCGCGAGAAAGACCTCCCGCTCGGCAAGCTTCGCCTGGTAGTCCTCGTCCACTCGCGCAAGGGCCTGCTTCTGTTCCTCGCGGAGAGGAGCCTCGGAGGGGGATTCCTTCTCCAGCCGCTCCATCGCCAGTTCGTACGCGCTTTTCATGGTGGGGAAGGATAGGGATGCGGGAAGAGGCTGGCAACTCCCCGGAGATGGCCCCCCTCCCTCCTTCCTTGCCTCCGCCCGCGACCGGATGGGACGCTTTTCCCCATGACCGACTTGGAGCGACTGACCGCCTACTGCGACGAACGCACCCGCCGCGCGGAGGTGCCCGACTTTCCGCCGGCTCACAACGGCCTGCAACTGGCCAACGAGGGCCCGGTCACCCGGGTGGGTGCCGCCGTGGATGCCGGGGAGGTCCCCATCCGCATGGCCATCGAGCGCGGCATCGACTTCCTCATCGTCCACCACGGCCTCTACTGGAACCCGCCCACACCCTTGACCGGCTCCGCCTACCGGAAGATCCGGGCGGCCATGGAGGCAGGGTTGGCGGTCTACAGCAGCCACCTCCCCCTCGACTGCCACCCGGAGATCGGGAACAACGCCCTCCTTGCCGGCCTCCTCGAGCTGCGGGAGACGGGCCGTTTCCTCCCCTACGAGGGCACGCCCATCGGCCTCCTCACCGCCGGTTGCCACGACCGCGACCTGCTCCGGGAACGCCTCGAAAAGCTCTTCCCGGGAGGCGTGACCGCCATCGAGGCAGGCCCCCACCAGCCCGAACCGATCGGGATCCTCACGGGGAGTGGGGCCAGCGCGGTCGACGCCATGGGCGCGCCGGCGGGACCGTCCACCCTCATCACCGGGGAGCTGAAGCAACACCACTTCAACCTCGCCCAGGAGGAGCGGCTCAACCTCTACTGCTGCGGCCATTACCGCACGGAAGTCTTCGGGGTGAGCGCGCTCGCCGCGGAGGTAGCCGGGGAATTCGGGCTCGAGTGGGAGTTCCTCGACACCGGTTGCCCCCTCTGAGCCGGGGAGGCGGGGAAAGGACCCGGGCCCCTTCTCGCCCGCTCCCTCCCCGGACACCCGGCGCTCGGGGTCGCGACGCTCTGCCGAGGATTCAGGCGACCGCCCCTACCCCATCCCTCCCCGAGCTCCCGCTCCCTCAAGCGCCCCTCCTCCGGCGGGGACCGGCGCCACGGGCAGGGTCTCCTTTCGCCCCCGCGGAGGCTGGCTTTCGACTCGCCCCCGCCGCGCCGATCCGCCTACCCTGCCCGCCATGCCCGTCCCCCGCATCCTCGGCCTGCTCCACGGTCCCAATCTCGGCCGGCTCGGTCGGCGGGAGCCCGCCGTCTACGGCACCACCACCCTCGCCGAGATCGAGGACACCGTGCGGGGTTGGGCGGCGGAAGTCGGCTGTGAACTGCGCTGCGACCAGTCGAACTGCGAGGGTGCCCTCCTCGACCGGATCGAGGAATGGACGGACGCCGGTGCGGCCGGGCTGATCGTCAATCCCGGCGGCCTCACCCACACGAGCGTGGCCCTCCGCGACGCCCTCGCCGGCTCCGGCCTCCCGGTGGTGGAAGTCCACCTCTCCCACACCCCCGCCCGCGAGGAATTCCGCCACCGCTCGCTGACCGCCCCGGTCTGTCGGGGCATGATCACCGGGCTGGGGGTGGAGGGTTACCGCGCCGCGGTCCGCTACCTCGCCGCGCTCCCCGCGAACTGAGCGAGGACGGCCTCGGCCCCGGCAAGGAGGATCTCCCTCTCCTCGGGAAGCAGAGGCCCGTCTTCCCCTTCCTCTACGACGAAGCGAAACCCGGTGGTCCGGGAGCGGGAGACCGCAGTCAGGCTCTCCCCCGGGCCCGCCCGGATCGTTTCCCCCTCTCCACGGGCGAAGCTGTCCCCGTAGGCGAGGAAATCTCCTTGGCCGTCCGTCACGATCTCGGCGACATTCCCGCGCAGATGGTAGAGGCCGTGAGGCCCCGGTTCACCGGCATCGACCACCGACGGCCGACGGCGGCTCCCGCGGGCGAGGGTCCGTTCCGGCGAGACCTCGCCCTCCTCGATCGCGGAGAGAGCCTCCACCCCTTCATGGGTCGGCAGGCGCACCGGCGTGCCGAGGATCCAGCCGAGACGGCGCAGGAACCCCTCCACCTCCCGTGGGGTGACCGCTTCCACCGGCTGGTCCACGGCCACCGAGCGGCTCGGGTTTTCCCCCATGACAGCCTCGTAGAGCCGCTGGGGCACCTCGGTCCGCAGCCAGAGAACCCTACTCCCCGGCACGGAGGCGAGATTCGCGCGGACGCTCGTGGCAATTTCCGGGACGGTGTCGGCGTGCCCGGCGAGATAGGCAACCCGCTCCCGGAGGGGCCCGACGGGAAGGGTGGCTGAGGGGTAGCGGATCCCGAAGCTTTCGAGGCCCGCGGAGAGCGCCTCAAGGGTCGTCCGGGCCACCGCGAAATTCCCGGCCTGGAGGGCGACCCGCAGGGCTTGCTCCTCCTCCCGAAGCGTCCGGTAGGCTTCCCGGGCGGCGAGATTCGCTTCGAGAGCCCGAAGGGCCTGCTCCCGTGCCGGGTCCACCCAGAGGGTCCCCGGATACTCCTCGCGCAGGTCCCGTTGCCCCTCCAGCGCCTCGGCGACGGCCGTCTGGGCCTCCGAGAGTCGGCCCTCCCGGAGGAAGGCGAGGGCCTCCCGGATCCGCCCGGCGATTCCCTCCGCCTCCCGGCGGGCCCCGATCCCCGCCGCGCGTTTCCGCAGGTCCGCGGCCCGGGCCGGGCTCGCATAGCGCGAACCGGGGGCCTTACGGTTGATTTCCCCCTGGAGGACGGCCGCCTCCACCATGAATTGCCGGGCCTCCTCCCACCGTCCGGCCGCCAGAGCCGCCCCCGCCTGCTCCTCCCGTTGCCGGGACTTCTCGCGGAGAGGGCCCACCTCAAGGGCAAGGAGGGTCCCGCGCAGGAGGATCGCCCGCTGGCGGGCTTCCCGGCTGGTCTCTACTCCCGCGCCCGCCACGCGCGTGTAGAGCTGGAGGGCCGTTTGGTACCGGTCCCGCGCGGCCCCCGCATCCTCCGATTCGAGGGCCTCTCCCTCCTCCTGGAGAGCGCGGGCCTCCTCCCACCAATGCACCGCCGAGATCCGCTCGCGCCGATCCCTCCATTCCTCCAGGCGACGGCGTTCCTCGCCGTTCGCCCCCGGCTCCGCCCGCACGATGCGCTCCTGCCACCGGATGGCCTCCTCGAGGAGGGCCGGTTCCCCCGAGCCACCCTCCTCCGCGGTCACCGTCTCCTCGAAGGCCTTTATCCTCTCATCCCGCAGCTTCTGCCACGACTCGAGTTCCTCGGGAGAAGCCCGGCCCACCCCCTCGTCCTCGGCCCCGGGCGGAAAGACCCCCCACCACACGACGAGACCCGTCAGCACCACCGTCCCGAGGACCACCAACAACCCGGCGAACTTCCGCTCGCCCCCCCACCGCCCCCGGGAGCGACGGCGGCGGGAGGAGCGACGGGAACGGGAGGAGGCAACCACCCCGCCCTTCCTTCACCGACCCGGCGGGAAGTCAAGCCCGCGCCCACCCCGGGCGTCCCCACTTCACCCGGAATCCACCGCGGAGCCCGATTCTCAACGGGCCGGCCCGGTGCCGCGAGGATTGCTCCCGGAAAATTCTTCGGCCTACGCTCTTGCGGAATGAAGGACACGGCGCCGCACCTCTGCCTGCTCGGGACCGGCCTCCTCGGGGCCTCCCTCGGCATGGCCGCGCGGGAGCGGGGCCTCGCCGGCCGCGTGACCGCCTGGACGCGCAGCGCGGAAGGACGCGCCGGCTGCGCCCGGGCCCCCTGGTGCGACGCCGTGGCGGCGCATCCGGAGGAGGCGGTGGCGGGGGCCGACCGGGTCATCCTCTGCGTGCCGGTCGAACACATCCCCGGCCTTCTCGCCCGCATCCATCCCCACCTTCACCCCCGCGCGCAGGTCACCGACGTGGGCAGTACCAAGGAAGCCATCTGTGCGGCCGCCGCCCGGATCTTCACCGACCGGGACCACGGCACCTTCCTCGGTTCCCATCCCCTCGCCGGCGGGGAGAGGACCGGAATGGCCCACGCGCGCCCCGATCTCTTCGCCGGCCGGACCTGCCTGCTCACCCCGCCCGCCTGCCCGGCCGACCCGCGGACCGAGGCGGACCTGCGGGCGTTCTGGGAGGGGCTCGGCATGCGGGTGCACGCGCTCTCCCCCCGGGAGCACGACACCTGGATGGCGCGCACGAGCCACCTGCCCCACGCCCTCGCCTCCATCCTCTGCGCCTTCCTCGCCGCGGAGGGGGCACCCCAGGAGGTGGCCGCACGGACCGGTCCCGGGCTGCTCGACACCACCCGGGTGGCCGCCGGGGATCCGGTTCTCTGGACGGGAATCTTCCGGGAGAACCGGGAAGCCCTCCTCAGCGCCCTCGACGCCTGCCGGGGCCGGCTGGATGAGCTGCGCGGGCTGCTCGCCGCGGACGACGCGGAGGGATTGTGCGGCTTCCTCCGGAAGGGAGCCGACCTCCGCCGCGCCCTCGACCCATGAACGATCCGCTCCCCATCCTCCCCTTCACCAGCGGGGGCCTCCTCGAGGCGATGGTGCCGGGCTCGAAAAGCCAGAGCAACCGTGCCCTCCTCCTCGCCGCCCTCTGCCCGCGGCCGGTACGGCTGGAGAACCTCCTGGACAGCGAGGACACCCGTCTCCTCCGGAAGGCCCTCGCGGACCTCGGCGTGGAGGTCCGCGCGGGGGACGCGCCCGACGCGTGGATCATCGCGCCCCGCGGTCCCCTTCTCCCGGCGGACCGGGCCGAGCTCGCGGTCGGCAACGCCGGCACGGCCGCCCGCTTCCTCCCGGCGCTTCTCGCCCTCCGCCCGGGCGGGAGCTACCGCCTGGACGGGAGCCCGGCGATGCGCCGGCGGCCGATGGCCGGTTTGCTGGAGGCGCTCGCCGCCACCGGAGCGATCACCGTGCACCCGCGGGGAGAACCGGGCCATTTTCCCTTCGACCTCGCTACCCACGGGTGGGAGGGAGGCAGGGTCGAGGTGGACGCCTCCGCCAGCAGCCAGATTCTCTCCGGCTTGCTCCTCGCGGCCACGGGAACCGCGGAAGGCGCCACGATCCAGTTGCGCGGGACCACCGTCTCCGCCCCCTTCATCGAGATGACCCTCGCGATGATCCGGGCCTTCGGGGGCCGCGCGGAGAAGATCGGGGAGGGATGCTTCCGGGTGGAGCCCGGCCTGGAGGGCCCCCCCGCCGATGCCTACCGGATCGAGCCCGACGCCACCGCCGCTTCCTACTTTTTCGCCCTGCCAGTGGCCACGGGGGGACCGTGCGCGGTGGGAAGCTGGCCGGCGGCCTCCCTGCAGGGCGATCTCCGTTTCCTCGAGGTTCTCGCGGAAAGCGGCCTGCCGGTAGCGGAGGAGGGGGACCGGATCCGGACGGGCCCCCGGCCTCCCGGCGGGCTCCCACCGACCGACCGCGACTTCAACGCCTTCTCCGACACCTTTCTGACCTGGGCGGCGCTCAGCCCCCTCCTCGGCGCACCCTTCCGGATCACCGGGATCGGCCACACCCGCCACCAGGAAACCGACCGGGTGGCGGCGGTCGCCGCGGAACTGCGTCGGCTGGGGCAGGCCCCGGGCGAGGAAAGGGACGCCCTTGCCCTCCAGCCGGACCGCGCCGCCCTCCGCTCGGTCGCGCGGGACGAACCGGTCACGATCCGCACCTACGAGGACCACCGGATGGCCATGAGCTTCGCGGTGCTCGGCTGCCACGACCTCCACGGTGACGGCCGGCCCTGGCTGGCGATCGCCGATCCGGGCTGCTGTGCCAAGACCTTCCCGGGTTTCTTCGGGGAGCTGGAGCGGCTCCGCACCGCCGCCAGCGCCCGCCCCGCCCCTTCTTCATGAACGCTCCCTCTCCACCCTTCTGCACCGTCGCCATCGACGGGGGCGCCGCCAGCGGCAAGTCCTCCACCGCGCGCGGGCTCTCCACGCGCTACCACCTGCTCCACGTCGATACCGGCTCCCACTACCGCGCCCTCACCCACCTGTTGCGCCGGAGGGGCCAACCGCCGGAGGAGGGCGAAGCCCTCGACGAGGCCCTCGCCGACCTCCCGCTCTCCGCCCGCGTCGACGACCACCACGCGGTGCTCCTCGCCGGGGAGGAACCGGTCCGGGAGAAGGACCTGCGCGGACTGGAAGTCAACGAGTGGGTGTCCACCTACGCCGCCCTTCCCGCCGTCCGGCACCGGCTGCTCGCCTTGCAGCGCTGGTTCGTCCCCTTCGCCCGGGAGGAAGGCTTCGCCGGCGTCGTCATGGAGGGGCGCGACATCGGCTCGGTGGTCCTCCCCGACGCCGACCTGCGCTTCTTCCTCGAGGCCGACCCGGACGAGCGGGCCGCCCGGCGCCGGGCGGAGGGGCAGGAGGACACCATCGCAGACCGGGATCGCCGGGATACCGAGCGGCAGAGTTCCCCCCTGGTCTGCCCCGAGGGTGCCACCCGCATCGATACGGGCTCGCTTTCCCTCCCGGAAGTGATCGCGCGGGTGGGGGACGCGATCGAGCGTTTCCGGGAAAAGGCATGACGGCTCCCTACCAGATCGGGTGGCTCCTCTCCGCCAATACCCTGGAGGCCCTCTTCGGGCTCGAGTGCCGCGGGTGCCACCACCTGCCCCCCTCGGGTCCCCTCCTCGTCGCCGCGAACCACCGCAGCTTCCTCGATCCCCCGGCCGTTGGCACCTGCGCCCGGCGGCCGCTCCACTACTTCGCCCGCGAATCGCTCTTCCGCGGGATCGGGAAAACCATCCTCCCCCGCGTGAACGCCCTCCCGGTCAACAACAAGGGACCCGGTGACCTCGCCGCCATCCGCAAGGCCCTCCAAGCCCTCCGGGGAGGGGCGGCCCTCCTCGTCTTCCCCGAGGGTACCCGCTCCCCCACCGAGGATTTCCTGCCGGCCCGCCGCGGAATCGGCCTGCTCGCCTGCCGCGCCGAAGTGCCCGTGGTCCCCGTCCGGCTCTTTGGTACCCACAAGGCCCTCGGCAAGCACCAGTCCCGCCCGCGCCTGCGCACTCCCATCACCGTGGTTTTCGGACCTCCCCTCGCGCCCAGCGAGTACGATCCGGGCCCCTCCGCCGCGTCCGACCGCTACCAGCTCGCCGCCGACCGCATCCTCGGTGCCATCCAAGAGATCTCCCGTTAGGCCCGGGTAGCCGCACCACTCGGCATCCGGGGAAGCCGTCGCGGGACTCCGGTCAGCCCCGGCCCCCTTCCAGCCGTCGCGCTTCCTCGCCTGGGCCTTCCTTAGCCCCTGAACCGTCGCACTCCCTCTCCCGGCTCCGGCACCCTTCCCGCCTCGCCGGGGGTGTCGTTCCCTCGACCACGACCCGAGGTGGGTTTTCCGGCAGGAGGCGAGTTCCGAGCGGTTCTCTTTCGCCAAGCCCGGGACTGCGGGATCCGCTTTGGTCCGGGGGACCGGAGGGAGCTGGACGCGGAGGGGGGCGCGGGGATGGGATGGAGGAATGGTGCGCGTGTGGTGGATCGTGCTGGGCTGGGGAGTCGGATTGTTGGGGGGCGGGGGCGAGTTGCACGGGGTGGAGGGGGGTCCGGAGGGGTTGGTGCCGGTGGAGGGGATCGAGGTGGAACGGCTGGAGGCGGAGCGGGAGGCGGACCTGGGCCGACCGCTCGGGTGGGCGGAGCGGCTGGGCCTGCGGGCCCGGGCGCACCCGTTCCTGCCGGTGAGCACCGCGATCTTCCTGCTGGCGGTGGTGCACACTTTCCTTGCGCACCGGCTGGAGCGCGGGGCGGAGGCCCGGGAAAAGCGGCTCGGGCACCGGGATTTCGTGGCCTCGCTCGGACAATTCCTCGGGCGGATCGAGGTGGTCTTCGGGCTCTGGCTGGCTCCGCTCCTTCTCGCCTTTCTCTGGCTGCTACCCGGGGGCTGGACCGCGGCGGCGGACTACGCGGCGAGCCGGGACTTCGGGGAGCCACTCTTTGTCGTGGTGATCATGGCAACGACGGCGAGCCGGCCCGTCCTCTCCTTCGCCGAGGTCTGTCTGGAGCGCGTCGCCCGGCTCGGCGGGGCCACCCCCGGAGCGTGGTGGCTGACCCTGCTGACAGTAGCCCCCCTCCTCGGGTCGCTCGTGACCGAGCCCGCGGCGATGACGGTGGCGGCCCTCCTCCTTGGGCAGCAGTTCTACGCGTGGGAACCCTCGCTGCGGCTGCGCTACGCGACGCTCGGGCTGCTCTTCGTGAACGTATCGGTCGGGGGAACCCTGACTCACTTCGCGGCTCCGCCCATCCTCATGGTGGCCGAGGAATGGCAGTGGAACCTGCCCTATCTCTTCGGCAACTTCGGATGGCGTTCGCTCGTGGGCATTGTCCTCTGCAGCGGGATCACCTTCCTGCTGTTCCGGGGAGAGTTCCGGGAGCTGCGCCGACGGGCCGGCGGGGCGGAGGAGGGGCCGGCGGAGCGGGAGACGCCCCCTCCGCGCTGGCTGATCGTCCTGCACCTCGCTTTCGTCGTCTGGACCGTGGTCACCCTGCACCAACCGCTCTTCTTCGTGGGGGGCTTCCTCCTCTTCCTCGCGGTGAGCCATGCGACGGAGGCGCACCAGGACCAGCCCCGCCTGCAACAGGCGGCCCTCGTGGGCTTCTTCCTGGCGGCCCTCGTCCTGCACGGGGGCCTGCAGGGATGGTGGATCAGTCCCCTCCTCGGGGCGCTCGGGGAAATTCCCCTCTTCTTCACCGCGGTGGCACTGACCGCGTTCAACGACAACGCCGTGATCACCTACCTCGCCGCGCAGCTGCCCAGCTTCGATCCGGAGTCGTTCGTCGCGGGCCAGTGGATCTCGAAGACCGGGCTGGCCCTGGACCAGGCGCGGGCGCTCGAGCAGGCGGTGGTGGCGGGCGCGGTGACCGGGGGCGGACTCACCCTGATCGCGAACGCGCCCAATCCCGCCGGGCACTCGCTCCTGCGCCCGTGGTTCCCGCGGGCGATCTCGCCGTGGCGGTTGTTGGCGGCAGCGCTGCCCCCGACCGCGGTGATGGGCTTTCTCCTCATGGTCGGCTGAGAGTCGAGGTGGGAGGGACCGCCAGTGCGGCGGCACCGAGAGCGTCGGGCGAAACCGGAGCGGATCCCGGGAGGGAGAGGCACCGCGGGTTACCCGCGGGGGCGCGGGCCGGCCCGGAGAGGGCTAGGCCTCCACGGCCTTGGGGAGCAGCAGGTAGCGGAGGAACACCCGGAGGGTCCCGAGGAACATGGCGGTGAGGAGGAGGGCCACGAAGAACTTGGAGGCGTCCCCGGTGAAGTAGGCTTGCCAGGAGGCCCAGGAGCGCCAGGTGGAGGCCACGAGGACGAGCACGAGGGTGACGAGGGCACCCTTCGAGGCGAGGTCGCGGCGGCGGTTCCAGAGGAAGCCCCAGATCAGGTGGATCCCGCCGAAGACCCCGCCGGAGATGAGGGCCGTCTTGGCACCGGCCGGATTGTTTGCGTAGCCGAGGAGGCCGATGGCGAGGAGGAAGACGCCGTAGATGTAGAGGGTGACCCCGAAGGATCGACGGGTGACGATCCGGTCCGACTTGCGCGCGCTCATGGGTGGGGAGGTTGGGGGAATGGGGGGGACAGGCCAGCCCAAACCGCGGGACGCTTCGGGGCGGGCGATCCGGGGAGGCCGCGGGAAGTTAGAGCAGGCCGAGCTCCATTTTCCCGATCTCGGAGATCATGTCCTGATTCCAGGGAGGGTCCCAGACGATGTCGACCTGGGCCTCGGCGACTCCGGGCACTTGGACCACCTTGGCGCGGGCGTCCTCGGCGATGGAGGGGCCCATGCCACAGCCCGGGGCGGTGAGGGTCATGGCGACGTAGGCCTTGTAGCCACCGGCCTCCATTTCCTTCACCTCGAGGCTGTAGACCAGTCCGAGGTCGACGATGTTCACGGGGATCTCCGGATCGAAGACCTTCTTGAGCTGCGACCAAACGGCCTCCTCGTCGGGCGGGCCGGAGTGGTCCTCGCCGGAGGTGGGGAAGTCGGGGACCTCCGGTTCCTCCCCGATGGCGTCGGCATCCTCCCCGGCGATCCGGAACATCCCGTTCTCGGTCATCACCGTGTAGTTGCCGCCGAGGCGGTGGGTGATGGTGACGCGGGCACCGGCGGGGATCTCCATGGATTCCCCGTGGGGAATGAGGGTCGCCCGGACGTCGCGGCTGAGGATACGGTCGGGGTCGGGATTCATGACGCGGGGGTCTCCTCCGGTTCGGCGTGCGCGCCCGGGGTGGGCTGGGCGAGGACATCGCCGCTGAACTGCTCCCGGATGAGCGCGCGCAGGTTCTCCTCCAGCTCCTCGTGGTCGAACTGCTCGATGACCTCCTCAAAGAAACCGAAGACCATGAGCTGCTGGGCGACCCGGCGGGGGATGCCGCGCTGGAGAAAGTAGAAGAGCTCTTCGGGATCGAGCTGGCTGGTGGTCGCCCCGTGCGAGCACTTCACGTCGTTCGCCTCGATCTCCAGCCCCGGCAGGGAATTGGCCTGGGCTTGCTCGTTGAGGAGGAGGTTGCGATTGGTCTGGTAGGCGTCCGTCTCCTGGGCTTCCTCGGCCACCTTGATCAGGCCCGAAAAGATCGTGCGGCTCTCGTCGAGCAGGGCGTTCTTGTAGAGCAGGTCGGAGGTGGCGTGGGGCGCGTTGTGGATCTGGAGGGTGCGCTGGTCGAACTCCTGGTGGTCCTTGGCCACCGTGAGGGAGTAGAGCTTCACGTCGGCCCCGGACCCGTTGATGCGGACCTCGTTCTCGAACCGGGCGCGCCGGCTGCCGAGATTCAGGTTGATGGAGCGGACGGTGGTGTCCCGCTCGACATTGTTGGTGTCGAGCTGGAAGGAAACCGCGCGGGGGTTGAAGTTCTGGATGGTCTTGCGGAAGACCCGGGCACCGTCGGCGGCGAAGACGTTGCCGACCGCGCAGATGAAGCCCTCCCGGTCCGGTTGCCAGGATTGCTGGACATCGACCACGCTGAGCCGGCTGTTCCGGCCGGCGACCACGAGGATGTGGGGAAAGACGCCGGCGCCGGCCATGGCGTGCCAGTGGTGAACCACGAAGGGGAGGTCCACCTCCACGTTGTCGGGCACGTGGAGGAGGTAACCGCCCTCGGTGTAGGCGTTGTGGAGGGCGTGAAACTTCTCCGAACCGAGGTTGGTCGACTCCTGGAAAAGGTAGCGCTCGACGAGGTCGGGGTCCCGCTCCATCGCCTCGAGGAGGGGCTGGAAGACGACGCCCTTCTCGACGAGTTCGGCGGGCAATTCCGTGCGATCGGCGAGATGGTTGTCGACAAAAACGAGCCGTCCGGCCTGCTCCCGCACCAAGTCGGATTGCCCCACAATCTCCGGAAAGGAGGATTCAACTTCGGCGAGCGACGGAAGAGTGATGCCTCCCGGATCGAAATCGATCCGGGAGGCAAAGCGCCAGGACTGTTCCCGGGGCCGAGGCATCGGCAGTTCCCGGTAGTGGTCCCAGTGCTTTCTCTTCCACTCTTTCCACCGTGGGGGCACCACCGAGAGGGCTAAATGCCTCTCGAAGGCGCCACCCAAATCTGTCACTTCGGGCGAAGAAATTTCCGTCGAATCCATAAAACCAAACGGCGATTCAAATGTTTGTCGAGTCAAATCGAGCCGATTTCGGCCTTTATCCGACAGAGCCTTCCATTTCCATGTCGATGAGTCGCTTCAGCTCGACGGAGTACTCCATGGGGAACTCCCGGACCAGGTCGTTGACGAAGCCGTTGACCGCGAGGCTCATGGCCTCGCCCTCGGAGAGCCCGCGCTGGCGCATGTAGAAGATCTGTTCGGCGCTCACCTTGGAAACGCTGGCCTCGTGCTGGACGGAGTTCCCGTTGCCCTGGACGTTGATGGCCGGGTAGGTGTCCGTGCGGGAATTCGTGTTGATGAGGAGGGCGTCGCACTCCGTGTTGTTCTTACACCCGCTGAGGTGATCCGGCATGTTCACCAGCCCCCGGTAGGTGGCCCGGCCCTCGCCGACGGAGATACTCTTGGAAACGATGTTCGAGGTGGTCTCGTCGGCCTGGTGCACCATCTTCGCTCCGGTGTCCTGGTGCTGGCCGTCGTTGGCGAGAGCGATGGAGATGACCTCGCCGCGGGCACGCTTGCCCTTCAGGACCACGCCCGGGTACTTCATCGTCAGCCGGGAGCCGATGTTGCAGTCGATCCACTTGACCTCGGCGTCCTCCTCGGCCCAGCCACGCTTGGTGACGAGGTTGAAGACGTTGTCGGACCAGTTCTGGACGGTGATGTACTGGAGCTTGGCCCCCTTCAGGGCGACCAGCTCGACGACCGCGCTGTGCAGGGTGGAGGTCTCGAAGCGGGGAGCGGTGCAGCCCTCCATGTAGGTGACCTCGGAGCCCTCGTCGGCGATGATGAGGGTGCGCTCGAACTGGCCAAAGCTCTCCGCGTTGATGCGGAAGTAGGCCTGGAGCGGCTGGCTCACCTTCACGCCCGGCGGGACGTAGATGAAGCTGCCCCCGGAGAAGACCGCGCTGTTCAGGGCGGCAAACTTGTTGTCATTGGTCGGGATGACCTTGCCGAAGAACTTGCGGAAGATCTCGGGGTGCTCCTTGAGCCCCTCGGAGGAACCCACGAAGATCACCCCTTCCTTCCGGAGGGCTTCCTTCATGTTCGAGTAGGCAGCCTCGCTGTCGAACTGGGCCTCCACCCCGGCGAGGAACTTGCGCTCCTGCTCGGGAATCCCGAGCCGCTCGAAGGTCTCCTTGACCTCGTCGGGTACCTCGTCCCAGGAGCGGCTGGGCATCTGGCCCTGGGAGAGGTAGTAGCGGATCTTGTCGAAGATGATGGACTCGAGGTCCCGGGAGGCCCAATGGGTCGGGAGGGGAAGCTTGTTGAAGACGCGCAGGGCCTTCTTGCGGAAATTCGTGATCCACTCGTCCTCGCCCTTGGCGTTGGCGATATAATCGATGGTCTCCTCGCTGAGACCCGTGCCGGCGTCGTACTCGTAGTCGACTTCGTAGCGGAAGTTGCCGCGCTCGCGGTCGATGTCGATGGTCTGGGTGTCCGTGTCACTCATGGTGGGATCTCCCGTGGTTCGGGTTGGCGTTGGCAATGGTTTCGTTCAGGCGGGGCTGCCGGCGAGTTCCTCGCGGACCCAGTCGTACCCGCGGGACTCCAGCTCCTTGGCGAGCTCGCTGTCGCCGGTACGCACGATGCGCCCGTCGTACATGACGTGGACCTTGTCCGGGACGATGTAGTCGAGGAGGCGCTGGTAGTGGGTGATGACGAGAATGCCCCGGTCGGGGCCGCGCATCAGGTTGACCCCGTTGGCGACCACCTTGAGGGCGTCGATGTCGAGGCCGCTGTCGGTTTCGTCCATCACGCAGTAGCTCGGCTCGAGCATGGACATCTGGAGAATCTCACAGCGCTTCTTCTCCCCGCCGGAAAAACCCTCGTTGAGGGCCCGGGAAGAGAACTTCCGGTCGATCTGGAGAAGGTCCATCTTTTCGTGGAGGCGCTTGTAGTAGGCGGGCGCGTCCAGCTTCTCGCCCTCGGCGAGGCGGGACTGGAGGGCCGCCCGGATGAAGTTGGCGATGGAGACCCCCGGAATCTCCAAGGGGTACTGGAAGGCGAGGAAGAGCCCGGCATGGGCGATCTCGTCCGGCTCCTTGCCGAGGATCTCCTCCCCGTCGAGGAGCACTGAGCCGCCCGTGACCTCGTAGTCCTCGTGGCCGGCGAGCACCTTGGCCAGGGTGCTCTTCCCGGTCCCGTTCGGCCCCATGAGGGCGTGGACCTCGCCCTTCGGCACGGCCAGGGAGAGATTCTTGAGAATTTCCTGCCCCTCGATGGAGGCGGAGAGGTTGCGGATTTCCAGTTGGCTCATGGTTCTTGGAGGGATTTTTTCGCGATGGGGGCGTGCGGTGGGTAGGAGTGGCCCTCCGCGGACACCCCGGTGAAGTTGATTTCGAGATCCTCCGGCTGCATCCCCTCGGGCAGCTCCTCCTCGAGGAGCCGGCGCACCCGGTCCGGCAGGACGATGTCGTAGACCGCGCCCGTCCGGCGGCAGTGAAAGTGGGCGAAGTGTGGGGCTTCCTCCCGCACCGTGCAGTAGCGGGTGGATTGGCGCTGGATGTGGATTGCCCGGATCAGGCCCGCCTGGGCGAAGGACTCCAGGCAGTTGTAGACCGTGGCGAGGGAGAGGGTCGGCATGGTGGCCCGGGCCCGCTCGTAGATCACCTCCGCCGAGGGGTGGTCGTCCTGGCCGGCGAGCGTCTCGTAGACGAGGACCCGCTGCCGGGTCGGGCGCAGTCCCGCGGCGGTCAACGTCTCCGCCGCCGGACTCGCTTCTGTCTTGGATCGGGCACTCATCACTGCAATGACTCGAACAGACGGAAGCCGCACGGCTTTGCAAGCCTTCCAAGAATTATTTTTATTCTCATTCCAAACTATGGCCGAGGACGACGCGCGGTACCTCCTATTCCTCTGCACGGCGAACCTCTACCGGTCGCGCTTCGCTGAGGGTCTCTTCAATCACGGGGCGGTCCGGCGGGGCTTGGGGTGGCGGGCTTTCTCACGGGGCCTCCTCGCGGAGGAACGGGAGAGCGGTCTCTCCCCGCATGCCCGCAACGGCTTCCTCCTCGCCGGGGTGGATCCCGGGCTGACCTCGCCGGGACCACGGCGGCTCACGCGGCAGTGCCTGCGGGAGGCGGACCGGGTGATCGCCCTCCAGGAGAGCGAACACCGGCCCTTTCTCGAGGAGCACTTTCCCGGGGACTGCGACCGGATCCTCTACTGGAACATCCCCGACATTGATGTTCTCTCCCCACCCCAGGCCCTCATCGCCATCCAGGACGGGGTGGAGGCGGAGTGGCGCCGGCTCGCGCCCACGGCGGGGAGGACCGGGCCTTGAGGCGGATTCGCCAGGCCTGCCGGGCCGCGCTCTACCGGGACGACCATCTCCTCACCATCCGCATGCGGGGCCGGCGCGGCGTCTTCCGGATCCTGCCCGGGGGTGGCCAGGAGCACGGGGAGACCAAGGAGGCGGCCCTCCGGCGGGAATGCCGGGAGGAACTCGGCGTGGAGGTGGAGGTCGGGGACCTGCTCTACGTGCGCGAGTACATCGGCCGCAACCACACCTTCTCTTCCCGCCACGAGCACTTCCACCAGGTCGAGAGTGTCTTTGTCTGTCGGCTGGAGCCCGGGACGGAGCCGCGGGGCGGAAGCGGCATGGACCGGAACCAGCTCGGGGTGGAGTGGGTGCCGGTGGCCGAACTCGCCCGCCTCGAATTCTACCCGCGGGCGGCGATCCCCTGCCTCGATGGATCGCAGCGCCCCCGCAACCTCTATCTCGGCGACATCAACTGAGCGACCCCGGCCCCTTCCTCATCCCCCCCAGGAGAGGTGCCCCTGGAGGAGCTTGACGACCCAGACGGAGGCATTGGCGGTGGCGTGGGCGACGAAGCAGGGGAGGAGCGAGTGGCGGGTGTTCCCGAAGGCGAAGCGCACCGCATAGAACCAGAGGCTCCCGAGGAAAAGGAAAGCGGTGGTGAAGACCGTCTTGGTACGGACCTCCCAGGTGAGGGTGCCCTCCTCCCAGCTCCACAGGTAGGGATGGAGGACGGCGAAAAGCGCGGAGAAAAGGACGACGCTCCCGACGAGGGCCGCCCGGCCCCGGCCCGTGACAACCAGGTACCCCCGGAAGACCACTTCCTCGACGACCGCGGCCCCCAGCAATGGGAGCAAGGAACGCGCGGGCAGGGTGGACTGTTCGGCGGAGATCCCGAGGAGTCCCTCGCCGGCGGTCTCGAGGAGGGTGAGGGCGAGGCCGCCGGCGGCGGCGATCGCCCAGAGCCGTCCGCGGACCCAGGATGCACCCGGGAAGCCCTGCCCCTTCCCCTCGCGGGCGTCGCGGATCCAGAGCACGAGGACGACCAGCCCCGCCCCGAAGTAGAGCAGGTCGCTGGAGAGGGAGGCCGGTACGGGCAGGCGGTCCACGAGAGTTTCCTTGGCCCGGAACGGGCGGCGGGCAACCCCGGAGGCGGGCGGGGTCGGCCTCCGCGCCGGAACCGCGCCCCGTCTTTCCGTTTGCTTGCCCCCCGGACCGGGCTATCCTCCTCCCCACGGCCCGGTCACCATGTTCCAAGTCAACTTCAGCGAACAAGCCATCCAGCAACTCGATCGCCTCGACAAGTTCGTCCAAATGGGACTCGTCGAGCAAATCAGCTCCCTCACCGATGAGCAGCTCCAGCAGCCCTCGGAAAGCCTCGGCCGTTTCCACCGCAACGGGAAGACCCTCTACCGCCTGCGGGCGGGGGAATACCGGCTCTACTTCGAGCGCCGGGGGGCCGCCCTCTTCTGCCACTACGTGCTCCACCGGAATACGCTCAGCGACTTCGTCTACCGCTTCAAGCTGCCCGTCTCCGAGGAGCAGATGCTCGAGGAGAACGACTCGTTCTGGCGCTATCTCGAGACCCTGAAGCGATGAGCGGCGGTGGGGAACAATTCGGGGAATGGCTCGGGGAAGCTTTCGGGAAGAGTGGGCGCGAGCGGCCGTTCTTCCCGTCCCACCCGGCGGTTTCGCCGTCCTTCCCGCAGGATTGCCCCCAGCACGGGGTTCCACAAAATATTGATCGAAAGAGAGTTAGAGAGTTCTTCGCCCTCTTCACCGACCATAGGAAGAAGAAGAGGGATTTCTTTATTTTCTTCTCCTCTTTCCACTGCTTGCCTCACAGGACCCGACTCTGGAACCTCCTTGCCCGATGAAATTCCGCGCCAACCGTGATCACCTCAGCCAGGGCCTCGGCCAGGTCCTCAACGTGGTCAGCACCAAGCCGACCATGCCCATCCTGCGGAATGTCCTCCTCGAGGCGTCGGACGGGATGCTCAGCTTCAAGACCACCAACCTCGACCTCGGCATCCGCTGTGCCATCCAGGCGGAAGTCGAGCAGGAAGGCGCGCTCACCCTTCCCGTCCGCAAGCTGGCCACCATTGTGCGCGAGCTGCCGAACCTCGAGGTTCAGGTGGAAACGGACGACCGTCCCTCCGCGAAGATTCACTCGGGCGGTTCGCAGTACCAGATCCTCGGGATCAGCGCGGAGGAGTTCCCCCCGTTGCCCACCTTCGCGGACCAGCACGAGTTCACCCTGCCCCAGGAAAAGCTCCTCGGCATGCTGCGGAGCGTCTCGTACGCGCAGAGTTCGGACGAGAGCCGCTACATCCTGAACGGCGTCTACTTCGACTTTCGGCCGGAGGAGTTCCAGCTGGTGGCCACGGACGGGCGCCGGCTGGCCACCGTGGGCCACGAGCTGGAGGGCGGCAGCCCCACCACCGGCCAATTCATCCTCCCCGCGAAAACCGTGGGGGAACTGGAGCGCCTTCTCGGGCAGGGCGAGGGCGTGCGAATCACCTTCAACGATCGCCAGGTGGCCTTCGAGCTCGATCTGGGCGACTCCCTGCGGGACTCCGGCATGGTGGAGAACCTCTACCTCGTCTCCAAGACCGTGGAGGGCCGCTACCCCGATTACCAGCAGGTCATTCCGAAGGAGGCCGGGCACCGCGTGCAGCTCGAGCGCGAACTCCTCCTCGAGTGCGTCCACCGGGCGGCCCTCGTCATCAGCGAGAAGAGCAACTCGGTGAAGATGCGCCTCTCCGAGAACCTCCTCGAGATCAGTGCCCGCAGCGCGGAGTTCGGGGACTCGCACGAGTCCATGGCCCTCCAGTACGACGGGCCCGAGGTCCAGATCGCCTTCAACCCGCAATTCCTCATGGATCCGCTCAAGGCGGTCCCACAGGACGAGATCTACCTCGAGTTCAAGGACGAGCTCAGCCCGGGCGTGTTCAAGACCCTCGAGAACTTCCTCTGCGTGGTCATGCCCCTGCGCCTCAATTGAAGGACGCCCCGGCCAGACACGGACAGCGGGCCGGGCGGTTGCCGCGATGACGGACGGAATCGCCCTCGGCTGGGTCCTTGTCCTCGCGGTGAGCCTCGGGGTCGGCCTCGGGTGGGCGCGCAGTCGGCCCGGGTTTGGGGTCACCCTGCTCAACCGGTGGTTGCGTTGGCTCCTCTTCGGGCTCGCCCTCGCCCTCTTCCTGCGGACCATGGACTGGGCGGGTCGGCCCTACTGGGCCCTCGTCCCGGCCTTCGTCCTCGCGGCCATCCTCGTGGAGAGCATCTACGCGTGGCTGGCGGTGCGCGCCCTCAGCCTCAGCCGGATCCCGGTCTATCCCGAATACCGGCGGACCGGGGAAGACTCGTTCTGGCCGGTGGCCGCCTACTACCTGCGGCGGAAGCAGGAGATCGAGGCCCTCGGCTTCACCAAGCAGGAGTCGCTGGAGGCGGACCTGCAGGACGAGATCCGGCTCCGCTCCCTCCTCTACACCGACGCCGGGGGAACGACCCGTTTGCAGCTCCTTTTCGTGCCGCGTGCCGGGGGCCGGCCCGCGCTCTTCGCGATTTTCACCACGCACGGCGAGGAGAAGACCCTCCTCACCGACAACGTCTGGCTCCCGCTCGGGGGCGCCCTGCCCCCGCGCTGGGTCCTGCGGCGGCGTCCCTTTGTCGGCTCCCTCCGCCGCCTGCACGCCCTCCACGTGCGGGAAGCGGGCCGCCTCGGCCTCGAGCCCCGGCCTGTCGGGGAGGATCTGGTCGAGCAGGTCAATGACGAGCAGGATTATCTCGACCAGGTGGGCACCGAGGAGGGGCTCCTCTTCCCCCGGTCGCAACGGGCCGAGCTCGGCAAGTTGACCGGGCCCGGACGCTACCGGATCTGGAAGCAGATGCTCCTCCTGCAGATCTTCGGGAAGGTCGGCCATGGGTGAGAGCGATCCCGAGGCGGACTGGCGGGATCCGGCCATCGCGGATTGCCCGATCTACGAGCCCGGCCGGCCGATCGAGGAAGTCGCCCGGGCGCACGGGCTCGATCCCGCGGACATCGTGAAGCTCGCCTCCAATGAGAATCCCCTCGGGCCGTCCCCACGGGCCGTCGAGGCGATCCGGGACGGGCTCGAACGGCTCCACGATTATCCGGACGGATCCGCCCGCGAGCTGCGGGCGGCTCTCGCCGGCCACCTCGGCCTCGATCCGGAGGAGATCGTGGTGGGCAACGGGAGCAACGAGATCCTCGAGATGCTGGCCCTCTCCTACTTGCGCCCCGGCTACAACGCGGTGCTCGGCCAGTACAGTTTCGTGGTCTACCGCCTGGCCACCCGCCACGCGAAGGCGGAGACCCGCATGGTGCCCATGCCGGACCTGCGGCACGACCTGGCGGCCTACCGGGAGGCGATCGACGGGGACACCCGGCTCGTTTTCCTGGCCAGCCCGGACAATCCCACCGGGGACCGGGTGGATCCCGCGGAGCTCCTCGCCTTCGTGGAGGATCTTCCCCCGCACGTGCTTTTCGTGCTCGATGAAGCCTACGCCGAATACCTCGCGGAACCCGTCGACCTGCGCCCGCTCCTGCGCGCCGGGCGGCGGGTGTTCTGCGTGCGGACCTTCTCCAAGGTCTACGGCCTCGCCGGGATCCGGGTCGGCTACGGCTACGGGCCGGCCTCCGTGGTGGCCAGCCTCGAGCGGGTCCGCCAGCCCTTCAACCTCGGCATCCCGGCCCAGCGCGGGGCCCGGGCGGCCCTCGGGGATCCGGACCATGTCGAGGCGACCGTGCGGCTGAACCGGGAGGGCCTCGCCTTCCTCACCCGCGAACTCGGTGCCCTCGGGCTGTCCGTGCGGACCGGAGAGGCCAACTTCGTCCTTGTGGAGGTGCCCTCCGCGCGGGACTGCTTCGAGGACCTGCAGCGGCAGGGCGTGATCGTGCGACCCCTCGACGGCTACGGCCTGCCCCACCACCTCCGGGTTTCCACCGGCACTCCGGAGCAGAACCGTCGGCTGGTGGACGCCTTCCGCACCTGGCTCCAAGATGCGGCCGGGTCGGTCGACTGATGATCCTCGCGCTTCTCCTCCTGTTCGTCTTCGCGGCCCTTTCCCACGCCTCGGTGGTCGCCCTCGAGTACGGCCTCGTGCGCCAGCGCTACGAATTCCTCTCCCACGGGGAGACGGAGGGCTCCGTGGCGTCGGGCCGGCGGGCCTGGATTGGCCGGGACACCTTCCGGGTGGCGGCAGGGCTGCGCCTCGCCCGGGTGCTCCTCGTCCTTCTCCTCGGGGTGACCGGCTTCGGGTTGTGGCAGGCAGTGGTGGCCGCGGTTCCCCTGCCCGCCGGGGTGGCGGTCCCCCTCGGTGTGATGGTCTTCGCCGGGGCGGGCCTGCTCCTCTTCCTGCTCGTGGAGCGTTGGCCCGCCCGAGCGGCCCGCAACCATCCGGAGAGGGCCCTCGCGTGGGCGGCTCCGCTGGCCGGCCTGCTCCTCCTGCTCCTCCGGCCCGCCGAGCGGATCTCGGGGGGCCGTCGGCACCGGAGCCTCGCCTCCTGGATGGGGCGGGAGGAAGGCGAGCGGGTCCATCCCCTCGACCTTGAGGTGCAGCTGCGCGCCCTCCAGGTGGAGCTGCGCCCGCTCCCTCCCGGGCTTCGCCGCATCGTGGACAAGGCCCTGCAACTGCCGGACCTGGAAGTTTCCGACGTGCTCCTGCCGCGTTCCCAGGTCGTTTGGCTCGACCTCCGGGAGGATCCCGCCGAGGCCCTCGCCCGGGCCCGCCAGGCCGGCCACACCCGCTACCCAATTTGCGAGGAGGACCTCGACCATTGTGTGGGCATCCTTCACATCAAGGACGTCTTCCGCAGCGGGAGGAACGGGCAAAGCACCGATCTCCGCCGGATGCAGCGACCGATCGCGACGGTGCGGCTCGAGGACCGGCTCGCTGACACCCTTTCCCTGCTGCTCCGCCGCAAGATGCACATGGCCCTCGTCCTCGACGATTTCGGGGGAGCCGTCGGGGTGGTCACCCTCGAGCGCATCCTCGAGGAGCTCGTCGGGGAGATCCAGGACGAGTTCGACCGGGAGCCGGAGGAAATCATCGCGCTGGGGGGGGACCGTTTCTCGGTGGCGGGCCTCACCCCCATCCACGACCTCGAAGAACGCCTCGGGCAGGAGCTGGACTGCGACGAGGTCTCCACGTTCTCCGGGCTGATCACCGCCGAGCTCGGCCGGATCCCGGAGCGGGGCGAAACTCTCGGCTACGGCCCCCTCCGAATCGCCGTGCGGGAGGTGGACGAGCGGCGGGTCATCCGGGCCGAGATCGAACGGATCCCCGGGGACGCGCACGGGGAGGAGGCAGAGGGCGGCGCGGGTCGGGAGGGTTGAGGCGGGCGGGGGCCGAATCCTTGCGGCCGGGGATCCGCTCGGCCCTTGACAGGTGGGGCGTTAAGGCAGGATGATGTTCCGAATTGGGTGTTTAAGGTGGGCTGTCTGCAGCCGACGGTTTCTCCTTGCCGCAGCCCACCTTAAAGATTTGATCCTACTGTGTTTCAGGAACTTCCTCTTCCTGACGATTGCGCCTGAGCCGCTTTTTCCTCCCTGCGAATCCTCCGACTTCCATGAAGAAAACCGTCCTCACCCTTTCTGCCCTCCTGGCGGGCCTTGGTGTCTCGCTGGGCCAGAGTGAATCGAGCTTGCGCTTCGGGGAAGCCGGAGAGCTGGGTTTCCTTCTCCGGGGGAACTGGACCTACGATTCGAACCTCACGCTCTCCGAGGACAACGAGGAGTCCGGCAACTACTTCACCCTCACCCCGGGGGTGAACCTGACCCTCGGGGACAACGTAACGCCCTTCGACCTGAACTTCACGGGCACCTACAGTCTTGTCCGCTACACCGACAAGACCCGCTACAACACCCATCTCTGGAACCTCAACGGGCGCGGCACCTACTCGCTGGCGCGGACGGATCTCTCCGTGACGGGCAGCTACCGCGAAATCCAGGCGAACCAGGCCGATGTGGAGGCGATTGATGACATCGTGGTGACGAAGACCACGCGGGGCGGTGTCAACGGCGTCTACCAGCTCTCCCCGAAGTTCAGCTTCGGGGCGGGCGGGTCCGCGGAGCACAAGACCTACGACGGGGGCAATAACCTGACGCGCAACATCTACACCGTTCCCGTGGACGTGTTCTACGCCCTCACCCCCAAGCTACAGGCGACCGGCGGCTTCCGCTACCGGGACACCGTTGTGGATGGCGGCGTGGACACCAAGGACTACTTCTTCAACGGCGGGATCACCGGCCAGCTGACGCCAAAGCTGCGTTCCCGGGCACGCCTCGGTTACCAGCAGCGGGACTTCAACGACAGCCAGTCCAACAAGGGCAGCTTTTCCGTGCTGAGCGACACCACCTACGACGCCACCCGGAGGGATCAATTCGGGTTCCGCTTCAACCGCGACTTTGCCACTTCCGGACCCGGCCAGTCCATCAACCGCACCTCCGGAGGTCTGACCTACCGCCACGAGTTCCCGTGGGACCTGACGGTTTCGACCGGGGTGACCGTGCAGTACAACGACTACGTCGACGATCCGCGGGACGACACCAACGTGAGTGGCCGCGTCGGACTGGAGTACGCGATCAACCGCTACGCCTCCGCGAACGTCATGTATTCCTACCGCAACAACAACTCGAACCAGGATGGTTCGAGCTACCATGCGAATATGGTTCGCATCGGGGCTGGACTCCGTTATTAACCGGGGATGGGAGGAAGCGCTCATCAAGGCCGGTTAGGAAAGTGGAAAGGCAGACTGGCCGGGACCCTTCTTCTCCTCGCAGGCCTCCTCCCTGCGGAGGCGCAGGAACCCCGGGATTCGGGCGCGGGTGAACCGCGCGTCGGCGAAGATCGTGGAAGTGCCGATCGTCCGGTCCTCCCCGCCAACTACCGCGTCCAGCCCTCCGACCAGCTTCTCGTCGAGGTCTACCGCCATCCCGACCTGGAGAAGGTTTCCCGGGTAGAAGCGGATGGGACCATTACATTACACCTAATCGGGCAGATCGAGGTCGAGGGGATGACCGTGTCCGAGATCCGCGAGAAGGTCGCCGCACTCTACAACCGGGACTACCTCGTCGATCCCGAGCTCGACGTGTACGTGACCGACTTCAGCCTCGCCGAGGTCCAGGTCATGGGAGAAGTGCGCGAACCGGGGACGGTACAGATCCCGCCCGATGACGACCTCACCCTGCTCGAGGCGATTGTCGAGCGCGGCGGGTTCACCCCGCTGGCCCGCCGCAATGCCGTGCAGATCCGTCGCAAGGACGAGGACGATCAGACCGAGGTGGTCCGCGTGAACGCGAAGAACCTCCTCGACGATCCGGAGGCGGAGCAGTTCCTCCTGCAGGACGGCGACATCATTTTTGTCCGGGAACGAATCCTCTGAGAGGGATCGACCGGTTGGCGAGCAGCGCGGCAACGAGACAACCATGGCGAAGAGGGATTCGGACAACGGCGCGTATCCGCCGGGGTACAGCAACTACCCGGACTACAGCGGTCCCGGACAGTATCCGGGCTACGGCGCGGAGGAGGGCCACGGCGACGCCCCGCGGGACTGGAGGGAATATCTCGCGATCCTCCGGGAAAAGTTCTGGTACATCGTTACGATCTTCCTCGTTCTCCTCACGGGCACGATCCTCTACACCTTTCGGGTCACCCCCGAGTACACTTCCTCCGCGCTGGTCGAGATTTTCCGGGACGATCCCACCCCCATGGCAACGGGCGACGGGATGGACCTGAACCAGATCGCCTCGACCGAGGACCTGAACACCGAGCTGAACTTCCTGCAGAGCTCCCGGCTGGTCAACGCGGTGAACGACCGCCTCACCGGTGACTTGCGCGCCCGCTTCCTCGCTCCCTACGAGGAAAAGGCGGGAGACGAGGACTTCGTCTCCGCGGTGTCCATCCTCGCCAAGAACCGGGAGATCGAGCTGGCCCGCATGTCGCTGAATGTCCTCATGCGCTACACCCATCCCTCCGCGGAAGTGGCGGCCGCGGTGGCCAACCTCTTTGCCGAGGAGTATGTCGACTTCAGCTTGAACCGGGGCCTCGAACAGTCCCTCGGCGCCCTCGAAGACCTCCGCCGGCAGGCCGAGGAAAAGAAGCGCCGGGTGGAGCAGCTCGAGCAACGGCTGGCCCAGTACCGCCGGGAGAACGACGCGGTTTCCGTCGAGCAGAGCGAGAATGTCGTCCAGGCCGAGCACCAGATGATGGCCGCACGCCTCAGCGAGGCCGAGAATCTCGTCTCCACCCTGCGCACCCGGCTGGACCTTGTCCGGGAGTACCGCGAGCGCGGTCGTCCCCTCTGGGAGCTGGATTTCATCGCCGCCCGTCCCCTCGTGCAGGAACTGGTCAACCGTAGGGCGAACGCCATGATCACCATCGAGGGGCTCTCCCAGCGCTACCGGGAGAAGCACCCCGAAATGATCGAGGCCCGCCGGACTTTCCGGCAGGTCGAGGAGGAACTCCGGGAAGCCGTCGGCACGGCGGTGGCCTCCCTCGAGGCGGACCTCGAGCGATCTGTCAAGGATGTGAGGTCCGCCCGGCAGGCCCTTGCCCGCACGGAGGACCGCATGCTCGAGCTGGCGGAGATCCGCACGGGCTACAACACCATCCTCCGCGAGTTCGAGGTGGCGGACATGAGCTACCGGGAGGTGGCCAGCCAGCTGGCCCGCCGGGAGGCGGAGACCGACTGGAAGAAACCACAGGCCATGATCGTGGACCGGGCCCTGCCCCCGGGCAGCCCGAGCTTCCCGAACATCCCGTTGAACCTCGCCATCGGTGGCGTGGGCGGCCTCGGGGTGGGCATCGGCTTTGCCCTCCTCCTCGGTTTTCTCGACCAGCGCGTGAAGACGATCCGGGATATCATCGAGACGACCGGCGCTCCCCTCCTCACGGTGATTCCTCTGATGCGCCCGGGCTCCCGGAAGGAAGAGGTTCCCACCGTGAATACCCGCGGGGTGGACAGCGCGGTGACGGAGGCCTTCCGCAGCCTCTACTCCTCCATCCGCCTGAGTGAGACCGGCCGGGACGCCCAGGTCCTCCTCGTCACCAGCGCGAGCCCCGGCGAGGGCAAGTCGCTGGTCACCGTCAATCTTGGGCTGACCCTGGCCGGGCTCGGCAAGAAGGTCCTCCTCCTCGACGGGGACTTCCGCCTGCCGACGATTGGCAAGCAGTTCGGGGTCAAGCCGGAGAGCGGCGTGTACCGCTACTTCTACGGGGACGACCCATGGGAGGACTGCCTCGTCCGCGAAGTCGCCCCGGGAGTCGATCTCCTCGGCGTGGACCGCCGGATCGAGAACCCCACCCAGGTCTTCAACAGCATGGAGTTCGAGGAGCTGCTCATCGAGCTGCGGCAGCACTACGATGCCATCCTCCTCGACAGCCCGCCGGTGGGCGCGGTCAGCGATGTCCTCTGCATGCTGCCGGTGGTGGACGGGGTCGTCTTCGTCATCAAGTACAACCAGGTGAAGAAGAACGCGGTCCGCGTGGCGGCGTCCACCCTCCGCGAGTCGGAGGTTCCCCTGCTCGGGGCCGCGCTCAACGGCGTGACCAAGCGGGCGGCCACCGCTTACTACCAGGGTTACTACGGCTACCAGTACAAGAATTACTACAACCGCTCCGGCGGGGGGACCGGTGGAGGCGCCGGCGAGGGCACTGGCCGGTTGCGGGCCCGCTCGCGGTCGGCCGGGAGCGGGTCCGCGCGGGCGAAGGAGCCGGCCGACCGCTCCTGAAGGGTCGATCCGGCCTCCGCCGGGGCGCCGCTCGCCCGGATCCGCGGGACGGGGAGGTTTTGATTGTAATGAGGACAGGCGGGATCCATCGTCCAGCTTTTGCCCTTTTCTATGTCCGAAGAACTTACTGGAAATTGCCTGATCACCCAGATGGGACCGGCCACCGCCGTGACCAATGCGAGCCTCGCCGGTGCCATCGAGGAGGCGCTCAACCATCCCTGCATTGAGGAGATCTACGGGGCGCGCGACGGGATCAGCGGCCTGCTGCAGGAGGATCTCGTCGACCTCGCCGAGGAATCCCAGCAGGTCATCCGCGGGCTCCGCACGACCCCGGCGGCGGCCCTCGGCACCTCCAGCCAGCGCTTGAAGCGGCCGGAGGAACTCGAGCGGGCCCTCGAGGTATTCGCCGCCCACGACATCCGCTACCTCGTCCTCATCGGTTCCGCGGAGGCCCAGGAAACCGCCCAGCAGATCCACGACCTCGCCGTGGAACGCGGGTATCCGCTCCGGGTGATCGGGATTCCCCAGGCCGTCGACAATACCCTGCACGGGACCGACCACTGTCCCGGCTTCGGCAGCGCGATGAAACACCTCTGCCTCCTCGCCGAGGAGATGGCCTGTACCGGGCGTTCCGGCGGCCGGCACGACACGGTGCTCATCCTCGAGGTGGCCGGCCGGGCCGCGGGATGGCTCGCCGCGGGCACCTCCCTCCTCAAGCGGAAGGACCACCCGGACGACCCGCCCCACCTCATCCTCCTGCCGGAGCAGCCCTTCCAGCCGGAGAAGTTTCTCGCCGACCTGCAGCGCGTCCTCCAGAAGGAGCGTTTCGCGCTCGTGGTGGTGGCGGAGGGCCTCGCCGACGAGGACGGCAACTACCTGAGCACCTCCGGGAACGCGGTGGACGCCTACGGGCAGGTCCAGCTCGGGGGAGTCGGCGAGTACCTCTGTGGCCTCATCGAGGAGCAGTTCGCCCTCCGCACGCAGTCGGTCCGTCCGGGCGGTTTGCAGGCGGCCGCGGCCCACGCGGCGTCCGGCACCGATGCCGACGAGGCGTTCCTCGCGGGCCGGGCGGCGATCGGGGCCGTCGTGGACGGGGCCAGCGGGCAGATGGTGACGCTCCTGCGCGCGGAAAAGGAACAATACGAGTGCCTGACCGGGCTGATCGCCCTGCGCGAAGCGGTGGACGGGGTGAAGCGGCTGCCCGCGGAGTGGATCAACGAGAACGGGATCAGCATGAACCAGCAGTTCCTGAAGTACGCCCAGCCCCTCGTGGAGGGCGAGTCCTTCCCCTCCTTCGCGAATGGTCTGCCCGAGTACGTCCGCCTGCGCGGTCGCCGTGTGGAACGGAGGCTCGAGCCCTTTGCCACCCTCTGACGACGGATCGGTCGGGGCGGCCGGAGCCTCCCCGCGGGGCGGCGCCCTACCCCTCTACCAGTGGCCGGGGAAGCGCCGGAGCGGCATCCTCCTGCACCCGACGGCCCTCCCCGGTGGCTACGGGATCGGCACCCTCGGGGAGGAGGCCTTCCGCTGGATCGACTTCCTCGCGGATCATTCCTTCCAGATCTGGCAGATGTGCCCGCTCGGGCCCACCGGATACGGTGACTCCCCCTACCAGGCCCTCTCCAGTTTTGCCGGCAATCCCTACCTTCTCGATCCCGACGAACTCGTGGCGGCCGAGCTCCTCACGCCCTCCGAGGTGGAGAGGGCCCGGCGGCCGGACGGGGAGCGGGTGGACTATGGCCGACTCTGGAACGAGCGCGGGGAATTGCTCGCCCGCGCCGCCCGGCGCGGCCTGCGGTCCCCGCCGCGGGCCTGCGGGGAGCGCTACGGCTCGTGGGAGGAATTCCGGGAGGCGGAGGCGGATTGGCTGGAACCCTACGCCTGGTTCCTCGCCCTGAAGGAGGCCCGCGGCCAGGAGTCGTGGACCCGCTGGCCGGAAGAGTGGCGCTCCTGGGACCGCGCCCGCGAGGCCGGCCTGCCCCGCGAGCATCGTCCGCGGGCGGAAGAGCACGCCTTTCTCCAGTACCTCTTTGCCGGGCAGTGGGCGCGGGTGCGGGAGCACGCCCGGGCGAGGGGTCTCCTCCTCGTCGGGGACATCCCGATTTTCGTGGCCCTGGACAGCGCAGACGTCTGGCGGCACCCCGAGTACTTCCAGCTCGGGCCCGACCTGCAACCGACCGTCGTCGCCGGGGTGCCCCCGGACTACTTCTCGGCGACGGGCCAGCTCTGGGGCAATCCGCTCTACGACTGGGATCGCTTGGCCGCGGACGACTACGGGTGGTGGATGGACCGGATCCGGCGAACCTTCGCCCTCTTCGACTGGGTCCGGGTTGACCACTTCCGGGGCTTTGCCGCCAGCTACGCGGTGCCCGCCGGGGAACGGGACGCGCGCCGCGGTTCCTGGCAGCCGGGCCCGGGCATCGCCTTCTTCGAGCGATTGCACCGCGAATTCCCGGAACCGCGCCTCATCCTCGAGGATCTCGGCCTGATCACCCCGGAGGTGGAGGAGCTGCGCGAACGGACCGGGCTCCCCGGCATGGCGATCCTCCAGTTCGCCTTCAGTGGACCGGACAATGCCTACCTGCCCCACCACCTCCGCGAGCGGACGGTCGTCTATCCCGGCACCCACGACAACGACACCACCCGCGGCTGGTACGAGGCGGAGGACGAGGGCGTGCGCGACTTTGCCCGGCGCTACCTGAGGGTCTCCGGGGAAACGATTGCCTGGGACTTCATCCGGGCGGCCTACGCCTCGGTGGCCAGCGTGGCCGTGATTGCCCTGCAGGACTTCCTCCACCTCGGCAGCGAGGCCCGCTTCAACACGCCCTCGGTGGCCGAGGGGAACTGGAGCTGGCGGGCCAGCCGGGCCCAGCTGGACGGCCTTGCCCGGGAAAGCGGGGACTACCTCCGGGAACTCGCCTACCTCTACGACCGGGAGCCCTGAGGGCCGGCGGGGCCGCGCTCTTGCGCGGCGCAACCGCGGACCCATTATGGGAGGGGTGTTCTGGTGGGAAAAGTGGCGCCGCTGGCGCAATCAGTGGGGCGTGGCGACCCGCTCTTCCGCCCAAGGGGGCGCCGGGGGCCGGGGGGAGGATGCCGCGGCCGACTACCTGGCCGGGACGAGGAACTACCGCCTGATCGTGCGGAACTGGCGGGAGGCCCCCTACGAGATCGACCTCGTTCTCTGGGACGGTCCTGTCCTCGTGTTCGTGGAGGTGCGGGCCCGGAACGAGCACGCCCTCGTCGGCGGGTACGACTCCCTCACCCGCCGCAAGCGGGAGGCCCTCCGCCGGGCGGGCCTCGCCTACCTTCGCCAGTGCCGGAGGCGGCCCGCCCATTTTCGCTTCGACATGGTGGAAGCCTCCCTGCAGGAAGGACGGGTCGGGGGCCTCCGCCACCACGAAAACATCGCCATCTTCCGCAAGGAGGACCGGGTGCGCCCGACCGGTGCCCCCGCCGGCGGAACCCGTCCCTGACCCTCACCCATGGACTCGACGGAACGACATCCCTTCCTGCGGGGGCTCAGCAAGCACCGGGGCGCCCCGCCGACCGTGCTCGTCATCTTCGGCGCGTCCGGGGACCTGACCGCGCGCAAGCTCCTCCCGGCCCTTTACAACCTCGCGGTCGACCACCTCCTGCCGGCGGACTTCTTCTTTGTCGGCTACGGCCGGCGCGAGGTGGACGAGGAGGAATTCCGCCGGCGGGCGGCCGGGGCCGTCCGCGAGTATTCGCGCCGCTCCCTGCAGGAAGAGGTCTGGGCCCCGTTGCGGAATCGGACCTTCTACCAGACGGGCTCCTACGAGGACGAAGCCGACTTCCGGGCCCTCGCCGAGCGTCTCGCCGCGATCGAGCACGAGGTCGGCCGGGAACTGCAGTACCTCTTCTACATCTCCACCCCGCCGGGGGTCTTCGCTCCCATCCTCGACAACCTCGGGCGCTCCGGTCTCGCCTCCCACCACGAGGGCAGCCGCGAGGCCAGCAAGGTCGTCATCGAGAAACCCTTCGGGCATGACCGGGCCAGCGCGGAGGAACTCAACGGGGTGATCGCCCGCAACTTCCGGGAGTCCCAGGTCTTCCGGATCGATCACTACCTCGGCAAGGAGACCGTCCAGGACCTGCTCGTGCAGCGTTTCGCCAACACCATCTTCGAGCCACTCTGGAACCGCCAGTACGTGGATTCCGTCCAGATTACCGTGGCGGAGGACATCGGGGTGGGCGCGCGGGCCGGCTACTACGACCAGAGCGGGGCTCTCCGGGACATGATCCAGAACCACGCGATGCAGCTGGTCTCCCTCACGGCCATGGAGCCCCCCGTCTCCCTCGACCCGGAGGCCATCCGCGACGAGAAGGTGAAGGTCCTCCAGGCGATCGGGATGCCCGTGGCCGAGCCGGAGGAGGGGGATGTCGTCCGGGCCCAGTACGAGGCCGGCCTCATCGAGGGGGAAAAGGTGCCGGGCTACCTCGAGGAGTACGGGGTGGCCGCGGACTCTCCCACGGAGACCTTCGCCGCGCTGCGGTTGTGGATCAACAACTGGCGCTGGAAGGGAGTCCCCTTCTATGTGCGCTCGGGCAAGCGGATGGCCCGCCGGACCAGCGAGATCGCCGTCCAGTTCAAGCGGCCCCCCGGCATCCTCTTCAGCGGGGACCGCCAGTTCGACCTCGCGGCCAACACCATGGTCATCCAGGTGCAGCCCGACGAGGGGCAGACCCTGTTGCTCAACTCGAAGATTCCCGGCCTGGAGACCCGCACCCAGCCCGTGAAGATGCATTTTCGCTACGCGGCCACCTACGGCTCGAACACTCCGGAGGCGTACGAGCGCCTCGTCATGGACGCCATGGTCGGCGACAGCACCCTGTTCATCCGCGGCGACGAGACGGAGGCCTCCTGGCGCCTGATCACCCCGGTCCTCGAGGCGTGGCAGGCCTTTGGCCGGGCCGGCCTGGCGAGTTATCCGGCCGGTTCCTGGGGGCCGCTCGCCGCGGACCGCCTGCTCTGGGAACACCGGCACGAGTGGCGCCGGCCGGGGGCCTGAGGGTCCCGGCCGCCCGGAACGCGAGAATCCTCCCGATGTCCGAAGTCCTGCAGGCCCTCCCCGGCGAATGGCTGGCCATTCCCGAGATGAACCGCCAGCTCCGCACGATGTGGGAACCGGGCGGGTCCGCGGGGGGAGCCCCCTCCGAGTTCCGGGCCTCCCAGATGAATCTCCTCCTCCATTTTGGTCCGGAAACGGAGCCGCGGGACGCCCGGGCCCGCTTTGACGAGGCGATCGTGTTCAGCCAGCGCTACCCCTGCCGGATCATCGTCCTCTGCGCGGATGCGGACGAGCCGGTGCGCGAACGGGTGGAGGGCAAGCTCTTCGCGCAGTGCTACATCGGGGAGACGCCCCGCACGATGTGCTGCTGCGAGGCCCTCGCGGTGGCCTTCGACCCGGCAGAGGCGGCCGCGGTCTTCAACCAGGTGTCGACCTGGATCGAGAGCGACCTGCCCTCCCTGCTCTGGCTGCACCGCATCGATCCGAAGTCCCTGGTCCCCTACCTGCCCGCCCTCGCCGCCCGGATGCGCCGGATCCTCTACGACCGGTCCGTGGAAGGGAAAGCCGTGGAGGAGCTCCCCCGGCCCGGGGACGTCCGCTGGAGCGACCTCGCCGAGGCCCGCACCCTTCCCCTGCGCCAATCCCTCGGCCAGTACCTCAGCTGCTTCCCGCCGGGCGAGCTGGCGGGACAGGGCCGGGCGATCGCCGCGGAGCACGGACCCGGGCTGGCCGGTGAGGCCCACGCCCTCGCCAGCTGGATGGCCGACTGTCTCGAGGAGGCCGCCGGGGGGGACCGTCCGGCCACCGAGGTGCGCCCGGCGGGCACGGACCGGGTCCTCGCGGTGGAATGGAGGGACGCGGCCGGGGAAAGGACCCTCGCCTTCCGCGCGGATCTCGGGCGGGGCCAGGGGACGGTCGAGGCGCGGTGGGCCGGGGAACACGGCCCCGCCGGAACCACATTTGTGGTCGACCTCCTCGGGCCCCGTGAGACTCTCGGGGAGGCGATTTTCTTCTGAACGGCCGTTGCCGGTCCCGGATTTCGCCCCCACTCTCTCTCCACGCAACCCGAATCCGAAGACAACCATGACATCCGATACTCCCGACCATGTTTCGGTGGTGAGCACCGAGAATCTTTTTGGCGAGTTGCTCTCGTGCCTCGCGGAAGCCGGTCGCTCGCGGCACACGGTGGCCCTTACCGGCGGCTCCACCCCCAAGGCGTTCTACCAGTGGATCCGTGCCAACGGGGGGCTCGACCCGGCCATGCAGGAGGGCATTCGCTGGACGGTCTCCGACGAGCGGCATGTGCCCCTGGACAGCCCGGACAGCAACTTCGGCAATGCCGACCGGCTCCTTCTCGGCCCGGAGGGCGTCCCGAAGGCGCGCAAGCACGCCTGGGACACCACCCTCCCCCCCGCGGAGTGTGCCCGGGACTACGCCCGCCGGTGGGCCGAGCAGGTGGGTGCGGACCACACCTACGATCTCTGCTTTCTCGGGCTCGGCGAGGACGGGCACACCGCCTCCCTCTTCCCGGGGAGCCCCCTGCTCGCCGAGGATCCCCCGGAATTCTTCCGGAGTGTGGACGCCGGGGAGCGCGGCCACCGGCTGACCATCACGCCGGCCGGCCTCGCCCGCTGCGGGAAGATCGTGGTCGTGGCGACCGGGGAGCGGAAGCGGGAGGCCGTGGAGCGGGTGTTTCTCGGCGAGGAGGAGCCCGCCACCTGCCCGTCCCGCTTGCTGCTCGACTTCGGCGACAAGGTGCACTGGTTCCTGGACCGGGCCGCCGCCGCCGGCCTGCGGAAGAGCCGGGAGAGCGGGGAGGAGTGAGAAGGGCCGGGAGACTGACCGGGGGCGACCGGGCGGCGGTGGAGAATTTCCTCGGCCTCCCCCCGCCCGCCGTGCGCCGCCACCGGCTCCCCCGTTCGCTCGGGAGCCTGGTGGAGGCATGGCTGCCGGCGGAAGCCCCCGCGGCGGAAGCCAGCCCCACCCGCACCCTCCTCGACTCCTGGGAGGACCTCCTCGGGCCGGCGAGGGCCCGCCGCTGCCATCCGGTGCGGCTGCGGCCCGACGGGGTCCTCGTGGTGGCGGTCTCCAATCCGGTGCTCCGCCAGGAACTCTCGTGGGAGAAGCGCGACCTGCTCGCCGCCATCCGGGCGCTGCCCGGCTGCGGGCAGGTCCGCCGCCTCCTCCTTCGCTCCGCCTAGGGCCACCGTGACCTACTGGGGCTACCACCTCGTCTTCACCCTCCCGCTCCTCGGGTGGCTCTGGTACTGGCACCGGCACCGCTTGCGCCCGGGACCGGTGGCCAGCTGGCTGGCGGTCCTCGCCATCGTGGTCCTCTTCACGACCCCCTGGGACAACTACGCGGCGGCGCTCGGGATCTGGGGCTTCGGGGAAGGGGTCTCCCTTTTTTACCCCTTTGCCGATCTCGCCGGACAAACCCAGCTGCTCGGGCACATCCCGATCGAGGAGTACAGCTTCTTCGTGATCGAGGCGACCCTCGTCTGCCTGGTGACCTTCTTCTTCCTGCCGAAGCAGCCGCGCCCTCGGAAGTCCCGCCGCCCGCGGGCCTAGCCGGACTGGCGCTGCCGCTCGCGCTCGCGGTACTCGGCGAGGTTGCGGGTGAAGAGGCGAAGGTCCTCCCCGAGGTGGGCGATGCGCCCGGCGAGGTCCGGCGCGGGGTCCCCCCCTCCCGGGTGCCGGGGCACGTCCCCGTAGGCGTAGACAAAGCGGGGCAGGAGCACGCAGCGGAAGTCGGTCATCAGGGAATTCGCGAGGGGGAGCCCGGAGAGGTAGCTCCCCGCCCCTCCCGCGGCGAGCAGGAGGCCGACGACCTTGCCCTGCCACCCCCCGGCCCCGGTCAGCTCGATCCAGTTCTTGGCGGCCGCGTTCACGTCGTAGTTGTAGACCGGGGAGGCGAGGAGGATGCCGTCGGCCCCGCGGAGGACCTCCGCGGCCGCGGAGACGCGGGGGTCCCCGTAGGCGGCCGCCCCGTCGCAGGGGGGGAGTGCGGCGTCCCGCAGGTCGTACCAGGCCACGTCCTCGCCGGTCCCGCGCAGGTAGTCATAGGCGTGCGCGGCGAGCCAGCGGCTGCGGCTCGCCGGATGGAGACTGCAACTGGCCACGAGGAGACGCATCCGGGGGAGGGAGAAACGGGGAGGGTTTGCCACTGCCGGAGCAGTGGCAAACCCGAAACGGATCCCGAAGCGCGATAAGCCGGATTCTGTTCCCCGCCGGAGCGGTTCGGCATTCATTCCTCTAGCCCGGCCCGGGCGGGCCAGGCTCCCCGGCCGATGCCGGGGTGCAGCGTACCCGGGACCGCGGGCGGGTCACCCGGTCCCTGTTGGCCTTGCACCGGATTGGGTTTGTCGTGCCCCTTCGGTTGCCCTCCGGGCGGTGGGCTCTTACCCCACCGTTTCACCCTTACCCCGCGGGGCGGGGCGGTCTGTTTTCTGCGACACTTTCCGTCAGCCAGCCGTCGCCCGCTGGCTGCCCCCCCTTTCGGGAGGAATCCTACCCTGTGGTGTCCGGACTTTCCTCTCCCCCGGCGGACCGGGAGAGCGAATGCCTGCGCTTCAAAGATCCACGAACAGCCTATCCGGGGATCCCCCTCCTGTCCACCGGGGAAGTGCGGGGCGGCGGGTGCCGGCCTCCCCTCTCCGGGAGGGGTGCCGGGCTTTCCAATTGACAGCGGGCGGGCGGAGGCCAAGACACAAGGGCACGCGCCCACCATCCTCCCTTGCACTTTTGGCCGCGGGACGCGTCCGCCCGGCCCTCCCCTGTCCTCTTGTTGTCCATCTCCCGTGTTCGGATTTCTCTCCAATGACATCGGTATCGACCTCGGCACGGCCAACAGTCTCGTCTTCGTCCGCGACAAGGGCATCGTCCTCCGCGAGCCCAGCGTAGTCGCGATCTATTCCTCCTCCCGCAAGGTCTGCGCGGTCGGCGAGGAGGCCAAGCAGATGCTCGGGCGCACGCCCGGGACGATCACGGCCCTGCGCCCGATGAAGGACGGGGTGATCGCGGACTTCGAGATCACCGAGGCGATGCTCAAGCACTTCATCCGGAAGGTGCACAAGGGCGTCCGCTTCGTCCCGCCCCGGGTGGTGGTGGCCGTCCCCTCGGGAATCACGGAGGTCGAGCGGCGGGCCGTCAAGGAGTCGGCCATCAACGCGGGCGCGCGGGACGTCGTTCTCATCGAGGAGCCCATGGCGGCGGCGATCGGGGTGGGCCTGCCCATCCAGGAGCCCACCGCGAACATGATCGTCGACATCGGCGGGGGCACCACGGAGGTGGCCCTCATCTCGCTGGCGGGGGTGGTCTACACCAAGAGCATCCGGGTGGGCGGGGACGAGTTGGACGCGTCCATCACCAACTACATGAAGCGGGCCTACAACCTGACGATCGGGGAAAGGACCGCGGAGGAGATCAAGATGAAGATCGGGTCGGCCGCTCCCCTGGAGAACGAGCTGACCATGGAGGTGAAGGGGCGGGACTCGGTGGCCGGCCTCCCCAAGACCATCCACATTGCCTCCCAGGAGATCCGCGAGGCGATCGCGGACACGCTCGAGGCGATCAACGACCTCGTCCGGAGCGCCCTCGAGCGCTGCCCCCCGGAGTTGTCGGCTGACCTTGTGGACCGGGGCTTCATCCTCGCCGGCGGGGGTGCCCTCATCCGGGGGCTCGACCGCATGCTCAGCGAGGGCACCGGGCTGCCCGTCCTCGTGGCCGACGACCCGCTCACCGCGGTGGCCATGGGGACCGGCAAGGTCCTCGAGGAGTTGGAGTGGCTGGTCAAGGAGATCGCCGTACACCGCAAGGACTGAGGTCGTGGGCGGCAGGGGCAGGCATGGGTCCGCCCGGCCCGCCGTCGTGCCGGGAATCGCCCGGACCCTTCCGGCGGCCCGCGCGTAGGAGGGCTCGCCGATGGCCGGACGCAACCCCCTCCGCGATCGCCCCTTTGCGGTCCTCGCCGTCCTCATTCTCGCCTGGCTGCTGCTTCCGCCGGCGGTCCAGCGCTTTGCGGGCACGGCCTTCTCCGAGTTCCAGGCCCCGGCGGAGGAGGCCCTCTCCCGGGTGCGGGATCTCGGCCGCTACTGGTCCCTGCGGACCCTCTCCCGGCGCGAGCTCATCGAGACGGGGCGCGAGCTGTCCCGCCTGAACGCCCTCTACCGCCTCCAGGCGGGGGAAACGGAAGCGCTCCGGCAGTACAACGCGCGCCTGCGGGGTCTCCTCGACTTGCCGGAGCCGGTGGGCTTCCGCCGGGAAGTGGCCCGGGTGACCGGGCGGGAGCTCACCAACTGGTGGCAGTCGGTGACCATCCGCAAGGGGCGGGAAGACGGGATCCGGCCGGGCCACGGGGTGGTCTTCGCCGGGGGGGTCGTCGGCCGGGTGCGGGAAGTTTTTGCGGGGACGGCCCGGGTGGAGCTGGTGACGAGCCCGGGCTTCCGCATGGCGGCCCACTTCGAGGGGGATCGGCGGCCGGTCCGCTACGAGGGCCGCCCGGTCGGCCTGCTCACCGATCCGGAGGGGCAGGTGCGCGACGTGCCCTCGGACTTCTTTGCCTCCCCGGAGGAGCCCCTCGAGCTGGTTTCCTCGCGCCTCGGCGGGGTCTTCCCGGACGGCTTGCCCCTCGGCACCGTGGAGCGCCTGCAGACGGGCCCGAGTGGCCTCTTCCAGACGGGGCCGGTCCTCCTCGATCCCGGCCTGCTCACCCTGGAGGAGGTGGCCGTGCTGGTGCCGGAGACTCGCGGGGGACCGGGGGATGCGGAGCCATGAGCGGGCTGCGCCCGTTCGTCGTCGTCCTCGTGGCCAACGCGGTCCTCCTCCTGCTCGTGCGGGAGGCCAACTTCTACCTGAATCCGCTGGGGCTCACCCTCTTCCCCGCCGGCCTCCTCGTCGTCTTTGCCGCCTGGCACCTCCCCGTCGGCACCGGGATGGCCGCGGTCCTCCTCACCGGCCTTCTCTGGGGGGCCCGGCTCCCCGTGCCGCTCGGGCTGATGCCCCTCTTCCTCGGGCTGGCCCACGGCCTGCTCTTCCACCTGCGCCGGCGGGTCCGCAGCCGGGACCCACTCACCGCGGCGTGGGCGGCGGCGGGAGCCAACGCCCTCCTCCTCCTGGGTTGGACCGTGGTCCTCTGGCCGGGCGAGGGGCTGGCCGCCTACACGCTGCGCTTTCTCGGGGACCTTCTCCTCTCGGAAGCCCTTGTCTTCCCGGCGGCCTACTGGTTTGTTTCCCTGCAGGAGTCGGTTCTGCACCGGTGGCGCCCCGCCCCACCCGTGGAAGAGGAAGGCTGAGCCGTCTCCTCCCGAGCAGGACGCATGGCCCGCAAGCGCACGAATCCAACCTCCGGTCCCGGGGAGGCGAATGCCTCCCTCGACGTGGCCAGCCGCCGCCACCGCCGGCTCCTGCCGCTCTACGCGATCACCGGAATCCTCCTCGCGGTCCTTTTCGGCCAGCTCGGCCGCGAGCAGTTCGTGAACCGGCCGGAGTACCTCGAGCGGGAAAAACAGCAGACCCTGCGCCGGATCATCCTGCCGGCCCCGCGGGGCACCATCTACGACCGGGACGGCCGCCTGCTCGCCGGCAACCGGGCCACTTTTTCCGCCTCCGTCTTCCTCGACGAGCTTCGGCCGGCTTTCCGCGAGGAGTACATCCGCCAGGTACGGGCGGTCCGGGAGCGCGAGCGCGCGACCGGGGAGCCGGCGGAGACCAGCAATCGCGATCTCGTCTGGCGGGCCCGCATGGCGGTGATCCGCCGGCACCTCGACACCCTCGAGGGACTCATCGGGAGGGAGTTGGATATGAGCCTGGCCACCCTGCGCGGGCACTTCCACCAGCGCATTCTCCTCCCCCTCCCGCTGGTGGAAAACCTCACCGAGGAGGAGTACGCCACGCTCATCGACCAGCTCCCGAAGGACTCGCCCATCGTGGTGGCCACGGACAGCGCCCGCTACTACCCCTACGGTCCCCTCGCGGCCCACACGCTGGGCTACGTGGTGAACCAACCGGAAGAGGTGCCTGAGGACCTGTCCGGCGACGACCTGCTGACCTTCAGCCGCTACGGCAAGCGGGGAAAGGCCGGGGTGGAGCGGGAGTTCGAGGCGGACCTGCACGGGGACAGCGGAGAGGAGGTCTGGCGGGTGGACCCGCAGGGTTTCCAGTTCGAGCGGGTCGATTTCCGGCAGCCCGTGGTCGGGGGCGATGTCTACCTGAGCCTCGATGCGGAGGTCCAGCAGGCCGCGGAAAGGGCCCTGGACGGCTACGTGGGGGCGGCGGTGGCCCTCGATCCCCAAACCGGTGAGGTGCTTGCCCTCGCCAGCCGGCCGACCTACGACCTGAACGAGCTGACCCCGAGGATTCCCAGCCCGGTCTTTGCCCGGATCAACGAGAAGGGGGCCTGGCTGAACCGGGCGGTCCAGGGTCTCTACCCGCCGGGTTCCACCTTCAAGCCGGTGACCGCGATGGCCGCCCTGCGGGAGGACCAGGTCGAACCGGAGGAGACCCTCTGGTGCGGCACCTCCTACCTGGTGGGCAACCGCCGTTTTCCGGAGCACTCCTCCCCGGGCTTCGGGGACATCGCCCTCGAGCGGGCCCTCGCGGTCTCCTCCAACGTCTACTTTTACCAGACGGGTCTGGCTGCCGGAGCGGAGGCGATCGCCGATACGGCCCGCGTCCTCGGGCTGGCCACCCCCACCGGGGTGGAGCTACCCTTCGAGACGGACGACATGCTCGTCCCGGATCCCGCCTGGAAGAGGGAGAATCGCGGGGAGGGCTGGTGGCCCGGGGATACCGCCAACCTCTCCATCGGGCAGGGATTCCTGCGGGTCACCCCGCTGCAGATGGCGGTCGTGGCGGCTTCCCTCGCGACCGGCGAGACGGGCATCCGGCCCACCCTCCTCCGGCGGGAGGGAGAGGGCTGGCTCGACCGGGCCACCCGCTTGCCCCTTCCCCTTTCCGAGGAGGACCGCGAGGCCATCGTAGCGGGCATGCGGGCCGCGGTGGCCGAGGGAACCGCCCGCCGGGCCCAGCTGCCGGACATCGAGGTGGCCGGGAAGACGGGAACCGCCCAGGTCTACCCGGGGGGCAAGGCGCGCACCCTCGCCTGGTTCATCGGCTTCGCCCCCGTGCAGAATCCCCGCATCGCCTTTGCGGTGGTCACGGAGAGCCAGGAGGACGGGGTCGAGTTTGCCGGTGGTGCCCAGGCGGCCCCGATCGCCCGGGCCATGCTGGAAGCCTTCTTCGCCCAGGAGGAGGGGGTGCCGGGGGCCCCGGAGGCTCCGTTCTCGCCGCTGGTCCATCGCCTCGGGGCGCGGGAAGCCGTCGTGCAGTGAGTTGGCCGTGGGTTCCGAGGAGGTCCCCGAAGTAGGTCCAGCCTTCGTGGGGCCACTCCTCGTCCGCGAGTTCCCAGCGGGGATGCTCCCGCAGGCTCGCCTCGCTCCACGCGAGGAAAGCGGGGTCGTCGGTGCGGAAAAAGAGGAGGGCGCCCGGGGCGGCCGCCGCCGCCATCCGGTCGAGAAAGCCCGGCCCGGTCAGCCGGCGTTCGGCGTGGCGGGCCTTCGGCCAGGGGTCGGGGTGAAGGAGGAAGAACTGCCCCGGGCGGGTGGGAGCGGGCCAGGCCCGGAGCACTTCGGCGGCGTCCGCCTTGAGGAAGAGGGCGTTGCCGGTGGGCAGGCGGGCCGCCTTCGCCTCCGCCCGGCGGATCCGCCGGCTGAGGAGGTCGATCCCCACCCAGCGCCCTTCCGGTCGCGCCGCTGCGAGGCCGGCCAGCCAGTGGCCGTGGCCACACCCGATTTCCAGCCCGACCGGTCCTTCCGCCTCCCCGAGGAAGTCCCCGAGGATCCGGCGCAGTTCCGCCACGCGGGCCTCCGCCTGGGCCTCCGCCCATTCCCTTCCCCGGGTGGCCATCCTCAGGCGGCCGGGAGGGCGGCGGCCGGGGCCGCCGGGAAAAGGCACCGGAAGACGGTGCCCCGCGGCGCGCGGGCCTGCACCTCGACGGTGCCCCCGTGGGCCAGCATGGCGTGGCGGACGATGCTCAGGCCGAGGCCGGTGCCCCCGGTCGCCCGGGAGCGGCCCCGGTCGAGGCGGTAGAAACGCTGGAAAATCCGCTCCCGCGCCCGCTCGGGAATGCCCCGGCCGTCGTCGGATACGGAGAGGACGACCCGCTCGCCCTGGTCGGAGGCGGCGAGGGCGATCTCCACAAAGGTGTGCGACTCGGCGTGCTGCTGGGCGTTTTCCACGAGATTGGTGAGGACCTGCTGGAAGAGGACGGGATCAATCTCGGCGTGGAGGGGCTCCGCCGGCAAGGCCAGGCGCAGGGGAGCCCTACCGTCCCGGCCCCCGCCCGGCTCGACCTCCGCAAAGTGGCGGATCTCCTCCTGCAGGCAGCGCCGCTCCCGGGCGAGCCCCCCCTCCTCGTTCTCGAGCCGGGAAAGGGAAAGGAGATCCTCCACGAGGCTGTGCAGGCGTTGCGCGTTCCGGTGGACCTTCTCCGCGAAGGCCTGCCTCTGCTCGGGGCGGAGGTGCTCGCCATCCTCGTGGAGGGTCTCCGCGAAACCCTGGATGACCGTGACGGGGGTGCGCAGCTCGTGGGATACGTTGGCGACGAATTCCCGCCGGATCGCCTCCAGCCTCTTCAGGCGGGTGATGTCGTGGAAGAGGAGGAGGGTCCACTCCCGCGGCGCCTCCGCCGTGGCAGGGCCCAGGGGAGCCCCGGAAATCTCCAGCCAGACCTCGGCCCGGTCCGCGAGGTCGAGCTCGAAGGAGCGGCGCTCGACGCCATGGCCGCGGCGGATGTCCGCAAGGAAACCGAGAAAGTCCGGGTGGTGGAGGAATCGCTCGATGCGACGGCCCGTCAGCGGTTGCCCCCGCAGGAAGAGGCGGTCGGCCGAACGGTTCGACAGGAGGATCCGGTTGCTCCGGTCCACCACGAGCACCCCTTCCATCATGTTACGAAAGGTGATTTCAATTTGTTCCATCTGGGAGGCGCTCCGCTCGAGGGCCCGGACGCGCTCTTCCGCCTGGGAGCGGAGGAGGTCCATCGTCTCGGCAATGCCGAGGGACTGGGCGAGGCGGTCGCGGGAGAGGAGGAGGTCCCGCTGGGCGGAGACCGCCTCCCGGAGGTCGCGGTGCAGGCGGCGGACCCGCTGCCAGCGCACCTCGTAGAGGACCACGACGAGGACGAGGAGGCTGGCGAGAAGGACGGCGAGCACGGTTCTACCCGTGGGGCACGGAGGCTGCCGTTTCGTCCGCGGGGCTGAGGAAGCGGTAGCCGATTCCCCGGACGGTCTCGAGCTGGTCGGCGTAGGGCCCGAGTTTCTCCCGGAGCCGCCGCACATGGGTGTCCACGGTGCGGGTCTCGGTGGTGCTGCGGTAGTTCCAGACGCGCGCGAGAAGCTCCTCGCGGGGGATGATCTCGTCGCGGCGCCCGAGGAAGACCTGGAGGAGGCGGTACTCGGTGGCGGTGATCTCGACGACGGAGCCCTCGATTTCGAGTCTCTGGAAGTCCTTGTCCAGCCACAGTTGGCCGACGCGGAGACCGGATTCCTGCTGGCGGGAACTCTCCACGCGCTTGAGGATGGCGCGGATGCGGAGGAGGAGCTCGCGGGCGTGGAAGGGCTTGGCGATGTAGTCATCGACCCCCGATTCGAGCCCGCGCACCCGGTCTTCCGGCTCGCCCCGGGCGGTGAGGAAGACAACGGGGACAGGCCCTAGCTCAGGGTCCTCCTTGAGACGCTCGCAGAGCTGGTAACCGCTCATCCCGGGCATCATGATGTCGAGGAGGACGAGGTCCGGGTGGAAGGTGCGCGCCTGGCCGAGGGCCTCCCGGGGACGGTTGACGGCGAGGACCTCAAAGCCGGCGGTGTCCAGCTGGTAGGTGAGCAGGTCGGTGGCGTCCTTCTCGTCGTCGACGACGAAAATCCGCTGGGGGGGAGGCGTGCTCATGGCAGAAGGAGATCTGCTGGGCAGCCTAGGGACGCCAACGGGAGGCGCAAGGGGAAAGGGAGCGAAGGGGGCACTCAGCTCGCGGGTGCGGTGGAGCGTGAGACCGCGTGGCGCCGGTGAAGGTGGACCTGGAGGAGGCGGATGTCGGCCGGACTGACCCCACTGATCCGCTGGGCTGCCCCGAGGTCGGCGGGTCGGTGGGTGGCCAGTTTGTCGGCCGATTCCCTCTTCAGGCCGGCCACGCTCTGGTAGTCGAGGGAATCGGGAATTTTTTGGCGCTCCAGGTGGCGGAATTTCTCGACCTCCCGCTGCTCGCGCTCGAGGTAGCCGCGGTAGCGGACCCGGTAGTCGACCTCGGCCTGCTCGGCCGGGGTGAGGCCGGCGAGGTCCGGGAGCGCGGCGAGGAGGGAGGCACCCCGCCGGATTTGTTCGCCGGGGCAATGGGCGGTACCGTTCCCCCGCTCGCACGCGCGGACGGCGGCCTCGATCCGGTCCCGCTTGGCCCGCATGCGGCGGAGGCGGGCCTCCGGGACGAGGTCGTAGGCGCCGGCGGCCTCGACGAGGCGGGGTTCGGCGCTGTCCATGTTGAGGAGGAGCCGGAACTCGGCCCGGCTGGTGAACATGCGAAAGGGTTCGCGGGTTCCCTTGGTGACGAGGTCGTCGACGAGGACGCCGAGGTAGGCGTCGCGGCGGGAGAGGACGAGGGGCGCTTCGCCTCGGCTCTTGGCGACGGCGTTGACTCCGGCGAGGAGGCCCTGGCCGGCAGCCTCCTCGTAGCCGGAGGTGCCGTTGATTTGGCCGGCGAAGAAGAGATTTTCCACCCGGCGCGACTCGAGGGAGGGCCACAGTTGGGTGGGCGGCGCGAAGTCGTACTCGACGGCGTAGGCGGGGCGGAGCATCTCGACCTGTTCGAGGCCGGGAATGGTGCGGAGGAAGCGGACCTGGACGTCGAAGGGCAGGCTGGTGGAACAGCCGTTGATGTACCACTCGTTGGTGTGGCGGCCCTCGGGCTCGAGAAAGAGGCGGTGGCTGGGTTGGTCGGGGAATTTGACGAACTTGTCCTCGATGCTCGGGCAGTAGCGGGGCCCGGCGGACTGGATTTCGCCGCTGTACAGGGGGGAGCGGTGGAGGTTTTCCCGGATGAGGGCTTCGGTGGCTTCGGTGGTGGCGGTCATCCAGCAGGAAACGCGGACGCTCCCGGGGCGCCACCCGGCGCCGGTCTCGCCGGGTTGTTCCACGTGGAACAAGTCCTCCCCCTCCCGGGTGTCGTAGGAGCCGAAGAGCGTCGGTTCCCCATCCCCCGGCTGTTCCTCCAGCCGGGAGAGGTCGAGAGTGCGGCCCAGCAGCCGGGGCGGAGTCCCCGTTTTCAGGCGTTCCAGCTCGATGCCCGCCTCGAGGAAGCTCCCGGAGAGGCCCTCGGCGGAAAAGTCACCCAGCCGCCCCCCCTTGTTGCGGTGCTCGCCGATGTGCATGAGCCCGCGGAGGAAGGTGCCGGTGGTCACGACGACCGTGCGGGCGTAAAAGTCGATGCCGAGGGAGGTGCTCACCCCGATCACCCGGTCACCGCGGAAGATGAGACCCGTGACCATGGCCTGGAAGAGGTGGAGCCCGGGCTGGTGTTCGAGCACCTGCTTCATCCGGAACTGGTAGGCCTTCTTGTCGCACTGCGCCCGGGCCGCCCGGACCGCCGGGCCCTTGGAGGCATTCAGGAGGCGGAACTGGATCGCGGTGTGGTCGGCGTTCACCCCCATGGCGCCCCCGAGGGCGTCGATCTCCCGCACGAGGTGCCCCTTGGCCTGGCCGCCGATGGCCGGGTTGCAGCTCATCTGGGCGACCGTGTCGAGATTGCCCGTGAGCATGAGGGTGGACGCCCCGCGCCGCGCCGCGGCGAGGGCCGCCTCGCAGCCGGCGTGGCCGGCCCCGCAGACGAGGACATCGTAGGGCTCGTGGGGCCCGGAGCGGAGGGCGGTAGTCATTTCCCGATGCAGAACTCCCCGAAGAGGACATCGAGCATGTCCTCGTTGTCAACGTGGCCGACGATGGCCCCGAGGTCGTCGAGAGCCGCCCGCACCTCCGGGACGATCCATTCGGGCGAGAGGGCATCGCCGAGGGCCTCCCGGGCCCGCTCGAGGGAGGCCAGGCTGTGCTGCAAGTGGAGGATGTGCCGGCGGTTGTAGAGCACGCGGGATTCGGCGTCGGCCAGCAAGCCCCCCCGCAACTGGTCCTCCCAGGTCTGCAGGAAGGCGTCGAAGCCGTCCCCGGTCTCCGCGGAGAGGGCGACCCGGGGCACCCCCGGCAACTCGTCCTCCCGGTCGGGGCCGAAGGCGGGGAGATCGGCCTTGTTGCGGACGAGGAGGGCGCGCCCGGGATCCGGGGGCGCCGGCAGGAGGGCCTCCCAGTCGGTGGGCGCCCGCAGGGTGCCGTCGGTGACGAGGAGGAGGAAATCGGCGGTGGCGGCGAGTTCCCGGGCCCGTTCGCGCCCGGCGGCCTCGAGGGCCCCTCCCTCCTCCCGGAACCCGGCGGTGTCGTAGATCTGCACCGGGTAGGGGCCGAGGGCAAAGGGTTCCTGCAGGTAGTCGCGGGTGGTGCCGGCCTCGGCGCTGACGAGGGCGCGCTCCGCGCCGAGGATGCGGTTGAGGAGGCGGCTCTTCCCGGCGTTGACCGGCCCGAGGAGGACGGTGCGGATCCCGCGGTGGAGGAGTTCCCGCTGTTCGCCGGTGCGGATCATCGCGCGGAGGGCGGCGAGGCTGTGTTCGCAGCGGGCGATGGTTCGGGCGGCGGCCTCCGGGGGGAGGTCCTCCTCGGGAAAGTCGAGGTAGGCTTCCAGTTCCGCGAGCAGCGCGAGCAGTTCGTCGACGCGCTCCTGCACTTCGCGCCCGAGTCCGCCGGCCAGCTGCTGCCGGGACTGGCGGAGGGCGGCCTCGCTGCGCGCGCGAATGAGGTCGGCCACGGCCTCGGCCTGGGAGAGGTCGAGGCGGCCCTCGAGGTAGGCGGTGCGGGTGAATTCCCCGGGCTCGGCCGGCCGGCAGCCGCGGGCGGCGAGGTCGGCGAGGATGCGGTCGACGAGGAGGGGGTTCCCGTGCAGGGAGAGCTCGAGCAGTTCGCGCCCGAGGGGGGAGCGGTTCGCCGGATAGTGGAGGGCCACGACCTGGTCGACGATCCCGCCGGCGAGGTCGCGGTACCAGGCGGTGCGGGCCCGGCGGGCCCGCTCCGGGGTGGGCTCGAGGCCGAGGGCCTCGCGGAGCAGCCGGGGCACGAGGGGCCCGCAGGCCCGCACCACGGCGAGGGCGGATTCGCCCGGCGGGGTGGCCGGAGCGGCAAAGGTGTCCGTCATGGGCCGGGGAGGTGCCGAGCCTTCACCGGGGCCGCGGTCTCAGGCCCTGTCCCCGCCCGCGGGGGCCGCATCGGTTCCGGCGGGGGCCTCCCCGGCCGGGGCCGGCTCCTCTGGTCGGTCCTCGTCGCCCCCGGCGAGCACGTTGCCGACCTCGACCTTCACCTTCTCGCGGATCTTCCCGGTCAGCTCTTCCATCAGCTCGGGACGCTCCCGCAGGTAGGCCTTGGCGGCTTCCCGGCCCTGGCCGAGGAGGTCGCCGTTGTAGGAGATCCAGGCCCCGCGCTTCTCGAGGATCTTCTGTTCGATGCCGAGGTCGATGAGGGAGCCGCTCCGGGAAACCCCCTCGTTGTACACGATGTCGAACTCGCACTCCGTGAAGGGGGCGGCCACCTTGTTCTTCACCACCTTCACCCGGGTGCGGTTGCCGGTGACCTTGCCGGAGGGATCCTTGATCTGACCGATCCGGCGGATGTCCATGCGGACGGAGGCAAAGAACTTGAGGGCGCGCCCTCCCGGCTGGGTCTCCGGGCTCCCGAACATCACTCCGATCTTTTCCCGAATCTGGTTGGTAAAGACGCAGACACAATGAGTTCTGTTAATGGCTGCCGTGAGCCGACGCATCGCTTGGCTCATAAGACGGGCCTGGACGCCGACCGTTGCGTCCCCCATCTGACCCTCGAGTTCACTCTTGGAAACGAGCGCGGCGACCGAGTCGATCACGATGACATCGATCGCGCCGGAGCGGATGAGGGTCTCGGTGATGTTGAGGGCGTCCTCCCCGGATTCCGGCTGCGAGACCATGAGCTTCCCGAGGTCGACCCCGACGACCTTCGCGTAGCGCGGGTCGAGGGCGTGCTCGACATCGATGAAGACGGCGTTCCCCCCCTGGCGTTGGGCTTCGGCGATGAGGTTGAGGCAGAGGGTGGTCTTCCCCGAGGATTCCGGGCCGTAGATTTCGCAGATCCGCCCCCGCGGCAGCCCCCCGACCCCAAGGGCGAGGTCGATGGAGATGGACCCGGTGGAGATGGTCGGCACGTCGAGGTGGCGGTTGTCGCCCAGCCGGATGAGCGAGTTTTCCCCGAACTGCCGGTTGATGCTGGAAACGGCGAGGTCGAGGTCCCGGTTCCCGGTCTTGAAATCTTCTTTTTCCTTGGTCGCTGCTTGCTTGGCCATGATCGTGAGGGTAGCTGGAGGTGTAAGGCAGACCGGCCCAACCGCCGGCTCATTGCGTATGGTGCAAATGTTTACCTCACATGGCAAGACTCCTGTGCGGGATTCCTCCCGCGGGCGGGTGCGCTCCTGAATCGTGCGGAGCTGGGACCACATCGTCTGGGACTGGAACGGAACCCTCCTCGAGGACCGGCACATCTGCGTGGCGGTGCTCAACGAGATGCTGACGGAACGGGAGCTCGAGCCGATCAGCGAGGACCGCTACCGGGAGATCTTTGACTTTCCGGTGATCGAGTTCTACCGGCAGCTGGGCTTTCCGACCGATCAGGAAGTCTTCGAGCGGATCTCCCACCGCTTCATCCGGCGCTATGCGGAGCGGGCGGTCGATTGCCGGTTGCAGCCGGGGGCGCGCAGCCTCCTTTGGCAGCTCCGGGAGGACCAGCTCGGCCAGTCGGTGCTCTCGGCGGCGCAGCAGGACTCCCTGGAACGGGCGGTGGAGGAGCACGGGCTGGCGGATTGCTTCGAACACGTGGTGGGGGCACCCGACTTCCTCGCGCACGGGAAGGAGGAGGCCGGCCGTGCCTGGATCGGGGCGCGCACCTTCGACCCGGGCCGGGTGGTCCTGGTGGGCGACACGCTGCACGACCACCGGGTGGCCGAGGCCATGGGGACGGACTGCGTCCTCCTCGCCCACGGCCACCACTCCCGGGAGCGGCTGGAGCGGACGGGCCGGCCGGTCCTGGAGGGCCTGGGGGCGCTCGCGGAATTCCTCGAGGGATAGCGGAGCGGGCGCTGCCGGGGCGATCCGCCGGGTGGGAGAGGGGTTGCCGTGGGGGCGCCGGGCTGGCTTGCTTCGGGTATGGGCGCGAGGTGCGGCATCCCGGTCAGGAAAGGCGTCCCCCGGAAGGCGTTCGTCCTCTGGTGGCTCGCCCTGGCTTGCGGGCTGGTTCCCTCCCCGGCTTCCGGCCAGGCGGCGGCGGAGGAGTTGCGGAGCGGTTGGTTCATTCGGCCGCCCTACATGATGGAGCGGCAGGAGGGGAACCTCACGGTGTTGACGGGGCTGGAGATCCAGTTCGCCCGCAAGCTCTTCGAGGGGACGGGCTACCGGGCGAAGTTCGAGCCGCTTTCCTGGGCGGAGTCCCTCCAGGGGCTCCGCCTGGGGACCGTCGACTTCGTCACGGGTGCCTACGAGATTGAGAGCCGCAAGGAGTACGCGCACTACTCGATCCCCTACCGCCACGAGGAAATGGTCCTCTACTACCGGCGGGGGGACCCGGGTTTCGCGGAGGTCCGCACGCTCGCGGAGCTCTTTTCCCTCCTCCGGCAGCGCCCGCTCCGGATGGGATACACGGCCGGTTTCGCGGTCGGTGCGCAGGACGTGCAGCAATTCTTCGACGACCCACCCCCGACCCTCGAGCGGGTGCCCTCCTCCGGGTACCAGGACAACCTCCGGCTGATGGCCGACGGGGCGATTGATTTCTTCATCGCCAATCCGGTGGTCATGGACCGGATGCTCCTCGCGGAGGATCTCCGCGGGGTCATTGCCAAGGGGAAGGTTTCCGTCGGCCGGATTCCGGTCCACGTCCTCTTCAGCAAGGTCACGGTGGAGCCGGAGGAGGTGGAGTTGTTCAATCGGCGGATCGGGCGCCTCCGCGAGACGGGCACGATCCGCCGGCTCTACATCAACACCGTTCTCCCCTTCTACCTGACGGTGACCACGAGCCAGCTGTGGTTTGAGGGGATCACCGCCCTCGGGATCGTCGCCTTTTCCCTCTCCGGCGTCATCCTCGCCCGCCGGGAACGCTACAACGTGTTCGGGGCCCTCATCCTCGGGACCCTTCCGGCCATCGGGGGCGGGGTGCTCCGGGATCTCTTCCTCGGCAGCGGGCGGATCTTTGTCCTCGAGACGCCGTTCCACTTCCTCGCGGCCATCGCCGTGGTCCTTCTCTCCTTCCTGCTGCTGCGGGCGGTCGACTGGATCCGGGCCCGCCGGAAGCCGGGGCGGAGGGTCGCGGGCCTCCGCGGCTCGAGCAGGCTGGGACGCCTGTTCGGCGGACTCTACCACTTTTTCGATGCGTGGGCGGTGGCCGCGTTCACGATCATCGGGGTGAGTGCCGCCGTGGAAACGGGGGCCACCCCGCTCTGGCTCTGGGGGCCCGCGATGGGCGTGCTGACCGCCTCGGGCGGGGTCGTCCTCCGCGACATGGTGCGGGCGGAGTTCAATATCGAGATGCTCAAGAAGGATTCCTTTGCGGAGGTCTCCATCGTCGGGGGTTCCCTCTACACGGCGGCCCTCCTCGCCTACCCGGAGCAGCTCAGCGGAGGCGCCCATCTCCCGGTGACCCTCGGTTTCATTTCGGCCCTCTTTCTCCTCCGCTTCCTGATTCTCCGGCGGGGGTGGACGAATCCCTTCCAGTTTGGCGATGCCGTCGAGGGACCGGAAGTGCGGCTCACCCTCCTCCGGGAGCGGGAAGCGGCCCTTTGGCGGTACCTCGTCGCCTTCCACGCCCATTCCCCGGAAGGGGAGTCGGTCGCCGACCTCGAGGAGCTGCACAACCGATTCTTCTACGAGTGGACGGGCTTGCGCAATGAGCTCGAGGGAATGGCCGAGCAGTCGCGGGAAATCGCCCGCATGCCCTCCTACCGACACGGCGTCCACCGGCTCCACCTCCTTGCCCACCTCGAGACGGTCCTCTACGAGATGGCCGGGGAGAGTCCCGACCCGGAAACCCGCGTTGGCCGGAGGGACCGGGAGCTGGCCGCCGAATTCCGCGCCTTGCTGGGGAAGGTCGGGGTGCAGGTGGCCCAGCCGGGAGGGGAGGGCCGCGCCGAGCTGCGGCGAAGACACGCCCACCTGATGGAGGCCTGCCGGCGGAACCGCGAGGAGCCACCCTCCGCCTCCCGCTCCGACCGACGCTGGATCTACCGGCTGGAGCGGATGACCTATTTGCTGGGCGAGTACCTGGAGACGGCCAGCGAGCCGGCGGATTCCGCAGGTTGCAAAACATCCGCTGAACGGCCAACGCAGGAATCGCTTGCGGTACTCCTTGGGAGATGAAAGGTTGCCATCTTACCAACCTTGCGAGCGAAGTAAAACCTTGCCGCACGGGTAAGCGAAATCCTCTCTTCAACGAATGTTCGGCGCGGGCGGCCAGATAACTTCGGGAAGGCAGCGTCGATCGGGTGTGGTGTGGTTGATTTGCCTAATCACCGTTGGATCCCCTCTTGTACCGAAACCTGCAACGGGTCAGGCGGCGGCAGAGGAACTTACAACAGGCTGGTTCATTCGACCGCCCTACATGATGGAAGTGCAGCGTGGGGAACAGTTGGTGCTAACAGGACTCGCGATTCTCTTGAGCAAGGAAATGATGAAGGGAACGGAGTTCCGTCCGGAATTCCTCCCCTTGTCTTGGGCGGAATCGTTGCAGGGCCTTCGGGACGGTACTGTCGACTTCGTGATGGGGGCTTACGAAATCGATGCACGGAAGGAGTTCGCCTATTATTCGATTCCCTACCGAGAGGAGGAGATGGCCCTCTATCACCGGGTGGGGGACAAGGAACTGCAAAACGTCCGGGATCTTGCCCAGTTTTTCTCCCTACTTCGCGAACGTCCTTTCCGAATGGGTTACACGGATGGTTTTGCGGTGGGAGGTCAGAAGGTGCAGGCTTTTTTCGACAATCCTCCCCCGACTCTCGAACGAGTGCCCTCTTCGGGATACTCGGATAACCTCCGGTTGCTTCTCAACGGGACGATCGACTTCTTCATCGCGAACCCGGTCGTCATGGACCGCATGCTATTGGCGGAGGGGATGAGGGGGAAGATTGTAAAGGGAAAGGTCACCATCGCCGAAATCCCGGTCCACATTCTGTTCAGCAAGTCGTCGATCGAACCTTCGGAAGTTTCTATTTTCAACGACAGGCTTCGAGTGATGCTGGAAGACGGAACCTTTCGAAGACTGTTCATTAACACGATCCTTCCGTTTTATCTAGCAGCAACCACTAGCCAGCCATGGTTCGAGTGGCTAACGGTCCTTGGGGTAATGGCGTTTGCCCTCTCTGGAGTGATTCTGGCCCGGAAGGAAAGCTACAACGTCTCCGGTGCCTTGGTCCTCGTAACCCTGTCAGCGATCGGCGGGGGAGTGCTGCGGGATCTCTTTCTTGGAACCAGCCAGATCTTTATCCTCGACACACCGTTGTTTTTCCTCGCGGCCGTGTCCGTGGTTATCGTTTCCTTCGTCGGGTTGCGGATCTACGATTATCTCCGCAACCGGGGATCAGGGATTCAAGCGCGAGGCGATCCCCCTCTTTCCGGTCGGCTCAGTCGGTTTTTTGAAGGATTGTACCACTTTTTCGATGCGTGGGGTGTTGCTGCGTTAACTATCATCGGAGTCAGTGCAGCGGTTGAGATAGGGGCTACACCGCTCTGGCTGTGGGGTCCGGTCATGGGTGGGCTGACTGCTTCGGGAGGTGTAGTGCTGCGGGATATGGTGCGGGCCGAGTTCAATATTGAAATGCTTAAAAAGGATCTTTATGCCGAAATTTCGGTGGCAGGCGGGGCTATTTATACCTTAGTGCTCCTTCTTTTTCCCGAGCAATTCAGTAGTGGTGCCTACTTGCCGGTGACTATTGGATTTATCTTTGCTCTCTTCTTTCTGCGCTTTGCGGTGCTTCGCAGGGGCTGGAAAAACCCCCTTCAGTTCGGGGATGTCATGAACCGGCCGGAACGGCGACTCCGGACACTCCGGCAACGGGAGGCGGCTCTCTGGCGATACCTCAGTGCCTTTTATGGGGAAGCCCCCTATGAGCACACGGAGCGGGAGTTGGAAGAATTGCACAACCAATTTTTCTACGACCTAACAGAGTTGCGGAAGGATCTCAACGGCCTTGCGGAGGAATGTCTCGATGCGACCCGATCACCGGCGTATCGGCGGGCCCTGATCCGACTGAATTTACTCTCGCTCCTTGAAGCCGGTCTGTACGAATTCTCTCGCGATCCCGGGGAGGCAGAAACGGTCGAAGGGCAAGAAGAGAAAAAATTGGCGGGCAGCTTTCGTGCCCTGCTTGGGCAGATGGGACAGCAGGTGGCGGAGCCGAGCGAGGACCAGCGTGAGGAGTTGCGCACCCACCACGCCGCCATTATGGCGGAGTGCCAACGCAGGCGGGATCCACCGCCCCAACAGTCGTCGAACCGATGGCGCTGGATCTACCGAATGGAGAGAATGGGCTACTTGCTCGGGGAGTATCTGCAGGCTACAGGAGAGTGGGAACGGGCTCCGGTGAGCCTCCGGGTCGACCGTCGGGCGCTTCCGCAACAGTAAATCGGCTTGGACTGACCGACCTGCGGAGATCGACAGTCCCGCAGCCGAAGGGCGGCCTCACCGCCTCTCCCCCGCCCGCAGCACTGGCTCGGCGTGCAGGCGGTTGGTCAGGGCGACCTCGCGGTTGTACCCTCCCCCGTAGACGATGGCGAGGGGCACCTGCCAGGAGCGGACGAGGTCGAGGACGAAGCGGTTGCGGGACTCGATGGCCTCCCGGTCGAGGCAGAGCTGGCCAAAACGGTCGTCCCGGTGGACATCGGCACCGGCCACCCAGAAGACGAGGTCGGGCTCGAAAGCGAGGAAGGCCGTCTCGAGGGTGCGGCGGAGGGCGTCGAGATAGGTGGGACCGTCCGCGTACCGCTCGAGGGGCACGTCGCAATCCCCGGGCACCTTGCGGGCGGGGAAATTGCGGCCCACGTGGATGGAGTAGGTGAAGACGCGGGGATCGGTGGAGAAGAGGGCGTGCGTGCCGTCTCCCTGGTGGGCATCCGTGTCCAGCACGAACACGAAGAGGTCCGGATGCTCGACCCGGAGGGCGCGGAGGGCCACGGCCACGTCGTTGAAGAGGCAGAATCCGGAGGCGCGGTCCGCCGCGGCGTGGTGGGTGCCCCCGCCGAGATTGGCGGCGATGCCCTCGGCGAGGGCGGCGCGCCCCGCCTGGAGGGTCCCCCCGCACTCGCTCGCGCACCGTGCGAAGAGGCGCGGGTCCGCGGGCAGGCCCATCCGGGTCCGCTCCGAGCCGACCCACGCGTGGGTGCGCACCTTCTCGAGGTAGGCGGGGGTGTGCACGCGGGCGAGCTGGCCGGGCGTGACCGGCTCCGCTGGCCTCAGGGTGATGCCCCGCCCCTCCCGGGCCACGATGGCGTGCCCGCCCGGGAACTTCTCCATCTGGAAGGGGTGGCCCTCGGGGAGGGGAAAGTAGTAGTCGCGGTGGTAGAAGGCCTGCACGGTGCGATCCTACCGGAAGCGGCCCCCGGCAGCCAGCGGTGCCCGGACTTTCCCTTGTTGACCCGCACCGCCCGCGGACCGATCGTTTTTCCTTTTTCCATGGATGTAGCCATTCTGACGGGAGCGGACAGCCGCATCGGGCAAACCGTGGCCCGCACACTCCTGCGTATGGGCTTCCGGGTGCACGCCGTGGGCGCGCGTCCCGACCCGACCGGATTCGATGAGCGGTACTACCGGGTGCACGCCTGTGCGCCCGGCAAGCTGGCCGAGTGGAAGAGGACGCTCGAGGCGATCCTCGAGGAGGAGGACCAGCGGGTCGACCTCCTCCTTACCCTCGGTGGGATCGAGTTGACCTCCGGCTGGGACGAGGAAAGCGCCGAGGGCCTCGTGCGCCGCCTGCACGGCTGCCTCACCGAGCCTCTCCTCGCCGCCCAGGTCTGCCTGCCGGCCCTGCTTCGCCACAAGGGCTTCCTCCTGCACGGCCACCGCCGCCGCATCGACGAGGAGCTCCGGTTCGAGCCCGGATTCTTCGAGGACTCCCTGCGCACCGCCTACGAGGACCTCTTTCGCCGCCGGGCGGCGGAGGGCCTGCGCACGGCCCGGGTGCTCTTCGCCTTTCCCGCCGAGGGAGGGGTCGCCTCCGTGGAGAGCGATCTCGCCGAAGCGGTCGCGGAAGCCTTCGAGGTCATCCTCCGCCAGAAGGAGACCTGCGTGGTCCGGGAGCTGGAGCTTTCCCCCCGCGGGGTCCGCCCCGGCCGCCTCTTCCCGGACCTCGTCCCGGGCGTGGACCCCTACGAGGAGACCGTGCTGCCCCGCCCGGAAAACGCGGCCCCCGGGGAACGCGAGACGATCCTCATCCCGACCGAGAAACCCCGCCACTACGTGCAGATCGCCGAGGTGGAGGAAGTGCCTGCGGAGGGGAGCGCCGATTCCTCCTCCGGCAGCCGGAACCGCCGGCGGTCCTCCCGCTCCCGGGGTCGCTCCCGCCGGAAGAATCCGTCGGCGGAGGCCGAGGCGTCCGGCGGGGTCGACTCCCCACCGGAGCCCGGCGAGGCACCGTCGGCGGCGGAGGACTCCGGCGAGGCGCCGCCGGGTCCCTCCCACGAGGGGCCGGATCCCGCGGCGGAGGCAACTCCTCCGGCGGAGTCCCCGAAACCGGCGGAGTCCCCGACCGACGGTGCGGACCGTGCGGGTTCCTCCGGGGAAGCGGCCGCCCCCGCCGCGAAGAAGGCGGCGAAAAAGACGGCGAAGAAGGCGGCCCGGAAGACGGCCGCCAAGAAGACGGCGGCGAGGAAAACCGCGCGCAAGAGCTCCGCCCGGAAGGCGGCCCCGGAGGCGCCCCCGCCTGCCTCCGGGGCGGAGGAGGCTTCCCCGGGGGAAACGAGCGGAGGCGAATCGTGAACCGCGTCTACATCAAGACCTACGGCTGCCAGATGAACGAGCGCGACTCGGAGGCGGTGGCCGAACTCCTCCGCCAACGCGGCTACAGCATCGTTTCCCACGAGGACGAGGCGGATACCGTGCTCCTGAATACCTGCAGCGTGCGCGACCAGGCCGAGCAAAAGGCCCTCGGCAAGGCCGGCCACCTCCGCCGGAAGCGGCGGGAGAACCCCAACTTCATTCTCGGGATCATGGGCTGCATGGCCCAGAACCGGGGCCGCGAACTGCTGGACCGCCTGCCCGACCTCGACCTCGTGGTGGGCACCCAGAAGTTCCACCGGGTCCCCGACCATCTCGACGCGATCGTGGCTTCCCTCGACGGGCAGGGCCCCCGGCCGGCCACGGTCCTCGACCTCGAGGAGGAGGACGGCTCGCAGAACGAGATCCGCCACCACGCTCCCGGCGAGGCCCCCGTCTCCGCCTTCGTCTCCATCATGCAGGGCTGCAACATGCGCTGCAGCTTCTGCATCGTCCCGAAGACCCGCGGGGAGGAACGCTGCCGGCCGATGGAGGACATTCTCGCGGAGATCCGCGACCTCGCCGCCCGCGGCACCCGGGAGGTTACCCTCCTCGGCCAGATCGTGACGAGCTACGGCCAGCGGGAGATCCCCCGCCGGGACGGCAAGGGCGGCTTCGTGCAACTGCTCGAGGCGATCGAGGACATCGACGGGATTGAGCGCGTCCGCTTCACCTCCCCGCACCCCCGCGGCTTCCGCAGCGACCTCGTGGAGGCCTACGGACGCCTCCCCAAGCTCTGCGAGTATGTCCACCTCCCCCTGCAGAGCGGTTCCGACCGGATCCTCCGCGCCATGAAGCGCCCCTACACGGTGGACCGCTACCGGCGGATCGTGGACGCGCTGCGGGACCGGGTGCCGGACATCGCCCTCTCCACGGATGTGATCGTCGGCTTCCCCGGGGAGACGGAGGAGGACTTCGAGGCGACCCGGGCTCTCTTCGAGGAGCTCCGCTTCGACATGGCCTTCCTCTTCAAGTACAGCCCGCGCTCCGGGACGCCCGCGGCCGCCATGGAGGACCAGGTACCCCGCGAGGAAAAGGAGCGGCGCAACCAGGTGCTCCTGGAGATCCTCGGGCGGCACTCCCGGGCCCGCAACGAGTCGCTCGTCGGCACGACCCAGGAGGTCCTCGTGGAGGGTCCCGCCCGCCGCGGGGAGGGCCAGTACATGGGCCGCACCCGCACCCACCGCAAGGTCGTCTTCCCGGGGCGCCCGCGCCTGGTCGGCCAGCTCCTTCCCGTCCTCGTGGAGAGCGCCAGCGTCAGCACCCTCTCCGGCACGCCGGATCTCACCGCGCTCCGGGAGTCCCCCGGGGCGGGGGCGGGCACCGCCCTCTCCGCATGAGCCTCGTCGCCGCCTGCCTGCTCACGGGTCTCGCCCTGCTGGGGTTCGGCAGTTTCCTCTCGCTGGGCAGCCCGGGTTTCTTCCGCGCCCTCGAGCGCTTTCCCCGCTCCCGTACGGCCACCCTCATCCTCTTCGGCCTGGCGACGGTGCTGGTCCTCTACGAGGTCACCCAGCTCGGGGAGGCCGACTTCGGCCGTTACCGTTGGTGGCTCTTCGCCTTCTTCGCGGCGCTCGCCGGCGGGGCCTGGTTTCTCGTCCCGGATTTCCTCGGGATCCGCGGCCTCGCCGTGCTCCTCCTGCTCATCGCCGCCGAGCTGCTCCGCGCCGCCTATCTGGAGCCGCCCACCAGCCGGCTCTTCCTCGTCGGCTTCGTCTATTTCGTGATTCTCGCCGCCCTCTACCTCGCGGCGGTGCCCTACCGCTTTCGCGACGGGGTGGAGGGGCTCCGCGCCCGCCCGGTCCTCCGCCGGGTCCTCGGGACCTTCACGGCCCTCTACGGGGTGGGCCTCTGCGTCCTCCCCCTTTCCTTCGGCGCGACCTCCCCGTGACCGCGAAGAACCCCCTCCTCCTCCTCCTCTCCGGTCCGGCGGGCAGCGGGAAGACCACTCTCGGCGAGAATCTGCTCGCGGCGGAGCCCTCCCTGCAACGGGTGGTCACGGCCACCACCCGGGACCCCCGCCCGGGGGAGCGCGACGGCGAGGACTACCACTTTCTCTCCCCGGACGAGTTCGCGGCGCTCCGGGCGCGGGGCGGCTTCCTCGAGACCGCCAGCGTGCACGGCCGTTCCTACGGCACCCCGGAGGCAGGGGTCCGCGCGGCGCTCGCCGCCGGGCGCGACGCCCTCCTCATCATCGACGTGCAGGGGATGCGCCAGGTCCGCGCGGCGGCCGCCGGAAAGGACTGGTTGCGCGGCCGGGTGGTCACGGTCTTCCTCGCCCCGCCGGACCCGGAGGAGCTGCGCCGTCGGTTGCAGGAGCGGGGCACCGATGATTCCGCCGAGGTCGAGCGCCGCCTGGAAACGGCCCGGGCCGAGCGGGCGGCGGCCCCGGAATTCGACTACGTGCGCCGGAGCGGCAGCCGCGAGGAGGACCTCCGGTGGATGCGTGCGCTCCTCACCACCCTCCACCGCGAGGTCACCGGCACCTAGGCGGGACGGCCCGCCCTCAGGCCCGCAGGTCCCACACGAGGGGCACGAGGAGCACGGTCCCGACCCAGTAGAAGAGGTTCAAGGGCACCCCGATGCGCGCAAAATCGGTGAAGCGGTAGGCCCCGACCCCGTAGACGAGGGTGTTCGTCTGGTAGCCGATGGGTGTGGAGAAGCTCGCCGAGGCCGCGATGCAGGCGGCCACGGTGTAGGGGCGGGGGTCGAGGCCGAGGCTCACGGTGAGGCTGACCACGATGGGCACGATGAGCACGATGGTCGCGTTGTTGGAGAGGAGTTCGGTGAGGAGGGAGGTGGTCAGGTAGAGGAGGGCGAGGAGGAGAAGGGGCTGCCAGGCAGGCGTGGCCACGCTCTCCACGAGATGGCCGACCCCGGAGGCGATGAGGGCGGTGCCCCCGCTGCTCTGCAGGGCCATGCCCAGGCCGAGCATGCCGTAGATGAGCACGAGGATCTTCCACTCGACGGCCCGGTAGCCGTCGGCGGGCTTGAGGACCCGGGTGCCGAAGAGGACGGCCACCCCGAGGAGGGTGGCCACGGCGATCGGGGTGATCTCGAGCGTGGCGAGGAGGACCACGCCGACAAGGGTCCCGAGGGCGGTCCATGCCTTGCCGCGGGTGGCCTCGGGGGGCGCCGGGGCCCGGTCGAGGAGGACGAGCTCGCGGCTGGTCCGCAGCGACTCGAGGGCCTCCTCCGGACCGAGGAGGAGGAGGGTGTCCCCGGGCAGGAGGACGGTCTGCTCGAAGCCGCGCCGCAGGTTCTTGCCCTCCCGGTGGATGGCCAGCACGAGGGTGCGGTAGCGCTGGCGGAGGTTCAGGTCCGCCGGGGTCCTCCCGATGGCTCCGGAATTGGGGGCCACCATGGCCTCCACGATGGAGGCCTGCCGCTGCGCGATGGGCTCGAGGGCGGTGTCGTCCTCCGAGGAGAAGAGGACGCCGTCGAGGGGGGCCGCCTTCTCCATGCCGGAGGGACGACAGGCCAGTACGATCCGGTCCCCCTCTTCGAGGACGACCTCGCGGAGCTCCCCGGGCACGGGGAAGCCCCGCCGGATGATCTCCACGAGCCGCATGCCGGGCTGGCGGAGGATGCGGGTTTCCTTGACGGTCTTTCCGGCGAGGGGAGAGTCCCGCCGGACAAAGGCTTCCGCGATGTACTCGGTGCGGGCCTCCTCGGGGAGGAGGGAGCCGAGAGTTTCGCGGCGGGGAAGGAGGCGGTCCCCGAAGACGGCGAGGTAGACCCCGCCCCCGAGGGCAAGGGGCGCCGCCACCAGGGCGAAGGAGAACATCCCGAGGGGGGGGTGGCCCGCCTCGGCCAGAAGGGAGGAGCCGAGGATGTTCGTGCTGGTCCCCATGAGCGTGCAGGCGCCCCCGAAAATGGAGGCGTAGGAGAGGGGGAGGAGCAGCTTCGAGCCGGGCACGCCGAGATCCTTGCTCAGGCCGAGAAGGACGGGGATGAGGATGACGACGACCGGGGTGTTGTTGATGAAGGCGGAGACGAGTGCGACGGGCAGGACGAGCAGGAGGAGGAAGCGCCGGTAGCCGTAGCGGGTGGTCCGGCGCAGGAACCCGGTGAGGAGGGCGATCACCCCGGTGCGCTCCAGGCCCGCGCTGAGGATGAACATGCAGGCCACGGTGAGGGGGGCCGGGTTCGCAAAGACGGAGAAGAGGTCGCCGAGGGCGGGTAGGCGGGAGTCCGGGAAGAGGGCGGAGCCGGCGGCGAGCAGTCCGAAGACGGTAAGGGCGGTGAGGTCCGCCGGGACTTTTTCCCGCACGAAACTCACCACCGCTCCCCCGAGCAGGAGGAGGACAAAGAGCAGTTCCCCGTTCATGAGACGGGCGCGAAGGTGGGGACGCCGGCTGCGGGTGGCAATCCCTCCCGGTCGCTGCTCCCCTCAGGAGACCCCGTCGGCGGGCTGGGAGGCCGCTTCCTTCTCCGCCTCGGCGGCGGTCTGGCCCTGGCGGGGCGCCCGGCCGCCGAGCAACTCCACGAAGCGGCGCATCGCCGGGGTGAGCACACGGTCCTTGCGGTAGAGGAGGGCGATGGGGCGGCGGTGCTCGATGTCGCGGAAGGGGATCGAGCTGAGCAGGCCGTTCCGCTCCTCGTGCTCGACGGTGGCCTCGGGCAGGACGGCCAGTCCGGCCCCGATCTCTACGGCGCGCTTCACGGTCTCAATGTTGTCGAAGACCATCTTCGGCTCCACCCGTACCCCGACTTCCGCGAGGATCCTGTCGGTGGCCTGGCGGGTCGGGATGTCCGGGTCGAAGCCGACGAGGTCGTGGTCGGCCAGCTCCCGGGGGTCGAGGTCCGCACGCGCGGCGAGGGGATGGCCGGCCTGCGCCACTACCACGAGACGGTCGTGCTGGAAGGGCACGATCTCCAGCTCGGGACGGGCCTCGGGATAGGCCACGAGGCCAAGGTCGACCGCGTTGTTCTGCAGGTCCTCGTAGACGTGGTTGGAACGGCGGTACTCGACATGGATGTTCACATCGGGGTACTCCTGCATGAACCGCTTCAGATAGGAGGGGAGTTCGTGCAGACCGACACTGTAGATGGTCGCCAGCCGGACGGTGCCGCTGACCACGTTGCGCAACTCCTCGATGTCCGCGCAGAGGGTATTGTACGAGTGGAGAATCTCCCGCGCGGTGTCGTAGAGGCGCTGCCCTTCCGGCGTGAGCCGGAACTGCTTCTGGCTGCGGTCAATGATGAGCGCCTCGAAACGCCTCTCCATCGATCGCAGTTGCTGGCTGACCGCGGATTGGGTTATCCCGTTCATACGGGCCGCCTGGGAGAAGCTCTTGCTCTCCACGAGGTCGAGGAAGACTTGTAGATTTTCAATATGCATGGGGCTTTTGGCTTGGGGGCTTTCACGTTTAGATAGACTTATCTATTCCACGGATGAATACAGGACGCAAACAATTTTCGGAAAATCTCGCACGGGTTCGTAAACGGATCGCGGCAGCGGCCCGGGCCGCGGGCCGCGATCCCGCCACGATCCGGCTTCTCCCCGTCACCAAGACCCAACCCCCCGAGGTCCTCGACTGGATCCGCGCGGAGGGTCTCGGTGCCGTCGGGGAGAACCGGGTGCAGGAAGCCCTCGGGAAACGGGGGGAAGCGGCGGACCGGCACGGCCTGCGCTGGGAGCTGATCGGCCACCTGCAGTCCAACAAGGCGGCGCTGGCGGTGGCCCACTTCGACCGCATCCAGTCCGTCGACAGCCTACGCCTGGCCCGTCGCCTCGACCGCCTCGCCGCGGAGGAGGGCCGCGTGCTTCCGGTCCTGCTCCAGGTGAATACGGGGGGAGATCCCCGGAAGTACGGGTGGAGTCCGGAGGGACTCCGCGCGGACCTGGAGGAGCTCCTCGCCATGCAGGCCCTGGGCGTGGAGGGGTTCATGACGATCGGTCCCCTCGAGGGGGGGCGGGAGGCCGCCCGCCCCGCGTTCGCCCGGCTGCGCGCACTGGCCGTGGAGTTGCGCGAGGCAACGGGACTTCCGTTGGCGGAGCTGTCCATGGGCATGAGCGGGGACCTCGAGGAGGCGGTGGCCGAGGGGTCCACCCTGGTCCGGATCGGATCCGACCTCTTCGGGCCGCGCGATCCCTGAACCAAAAGTTGCAAAAAAAGGTTGCAAGATGCGGGAAAGAGGTGATCGTATGGTTGCCTGAAAATCCAAACAGCATTCCCCCAAGGAAAGGATCCATCATGAACCAAACCGTTCTCACCGGTCATCTCACCGCGGACGTGGAGACCCGCACCGTCGGCCAGCCCGCCAAGCACTTGAGCAAGTTCACCCTGGCCGTCCAGCAGAGGGAACAGGCGCACTTCTTTCCGGTGGTCGTCTGGAACATGGAGCACCTCAGCGACCACCTCCGGAAGGGTTCCCGGGTGGCCATTGTCGGCAACCTGCGCCAGGAGAACTGGACGACCAAGGCGGGCGAGAAGCGCCAGCAGGTGACCGTCGTCGCCTACCAGGTGGAGTTCCTCGACAAGCGCTCCGGGGAATCCGGGGACGGGAAGCCCGGCGGTAGGGTGGTCGCGGCCTGACGGCGGCCGGGGCAGCCGTCCCGCGGGGCGGGGCGGCTCTTCCCGGCCGGATTCCCCCGCGGGGGGGCGTTCCCCGGACCCCGCGGCGGGTCAGGCTACGGCTAGGGCCAGCTCCCGCCCCTCGGCATAGGCGTCGAGACTGCCGAGCGTGCAGTCGGCGATCTCCCGGAGGGCCTCCGCGGTGAAGAAGCCCTGGTGGGAGGTGACGAGGACATTCGGATAGGAGACGAGAATCCGCAGTTCGTCGTTGCTGAGGAGGGACTGGGAGAGGTCCTCGAAAAAGACCCCTTCCTCCTCCTCGTAGACATCGAGCCCGACGGCCCCGAGCCGGCCTTGCCGGAGGGCCTCGAGGAGGGCGCTCGTCTCGATCAGTCCGCCCCGGCTGGTATTCGCGAGGACCACGCCGTCGCGGAGCCGGGCGAAGCTTTCCCGGCGGAGGAGGTGATGGGTTTCCGGGGTGAGGGGGCAGTGCAGGGTGAGCAAGTCGACCGCCCCGAGCAGGTCCTCCCACGCCCGGTATTCCACGCCGGCCGCCTCGAGGTCGGCGCGCGGGAAGGGGTCGCAGGCGAGGACCCGGCAGCCGAAGGCGAGGAGGATGCGGGCCACGATCGCCCCGATCTTGCCGGTACCGGCCACTCCGGCGGTCTTGCCGGCGAGGTCGAAGCCCCGCAGCCCGTCCAGCGAGAAATTGAAGTCGCGGGTGCGCTGGTAGGCCCGGTGGTACTTCCGGTTCAGGGTGAGGAGCATGCCGACGGCGAACTCGGCCACCCCGTGCGGGGAGTACTCCGGTACGCGGACCACCCGGATCCCGAGGGTGCGGGCCGTCGGGAGGTCCACGTTGTTGTGGCCGGCGCAGCGGAGGGCGATCAAGCCGACCCCGTGCCGCGCGCAGGCCTCGAGGACGGTGGCGTCCGCCTCGTCGTGCACGAAGAGGCAGGCGGCTGCAAAGCCCTCCAACAGGCCGACGGTCTCCGCGCGGAGACGGTCCTCGAAGAAGACGAGTTGATGGCGGCCGCGATTGGCGCTTTCCAGCGCCTCGCGGTCGTAGGGTTTGCTGCTGAAGACGGCGACTTTCATGGCAGGTGCGGAAACCGGAAAGGAAAAACCCCGCCAGTGTCGAACCGGCGGGGTTTTGTTAGCAGGGAGCGCGCCAGTCGGCGCGCGGGACGGGAATTCCTCAGGGGGCCATGACCCGGCGGACCACGATCTCGCCGTCCTCGAAGGCCCACTCGGCGAAGGTACCGCCGACGTCCCCGTTCTCGTCGAAGTTCACGGAGCCGGAAGCACCGACGTAGTCGACATCGCCTCCGTCCTGGAGCACCTCCACGGCCTTCGTCCACTGTCCGGGAAAGATCTTCGTGCCGGGGGGATTCGCGACCTCGCGGAGATGGTCCCGCACGGCCACCGGATCCGTCGAGCCGGCCGCCTCCGCGGCGAGGGCCAGCAGGTAGACGCCGTCGTAGGCGGTGTCGATGTACGGCTTCGGGGGCACCTCCCCGAACTCGGCCCGGTAGGCCTCCTGGAACATGGCGGCGGGTTCGCTGTCCTCGAGGGCCTGGGGCGAGGAGCCGAAGGCCCCCTCCACCGCACGGGCCCCGAGCGCTTCGACGAGCTCGGGAGCCTTCAGGCCGTCGGTGAAGACGAAGTCGCGGAAGAAGCCCTCCTCGATGGCCTGCCGGAGGATGGTCACCCCGTTCTCGGGGTAGCCAATGAGGAGGAGCGCCTGCGGGTTGCCTCGGGCGGCCCGGGAGAGCTCCCCGCGGTAGGAGGCGTTTCCGGGTTCGTAGGCGAGGGATTCCATCACCTCGCCCTGGTAGTTGGAGGTGAAGGCGTTCGCGAGGCCTTCCCCGTAGTCATTGTTCACGTAGAGGATCGAGACGGAATCGATCCCGCCCTCCTCGACCATGGTGGCGAGGGCGACGCCCTGGTAGGCATCCGAGGGGACCGACCGGAACATGAAGTCCTCGTCCTCGAGGGTGGTGATCACCGGGGAGGTGGAGGCCGGGGAGACCTGGGGAACCCCGTTCGGCCCGCTCACGCTGAGGGCCACCGGGATGCTCACGCCGCTGGAGAGGGCCCCGACGGTGCCGAAGACCCCCTGGATGTTCACGAGCCGCTGGGCGGCGTCGATCCCGGCCTGGGGGCGCGTCTGGGTGTCGCCGATGACGACTTCGAGGGGACGGCCGAGCACTCCGCCCTGTTCGTTGATTTGCAGGGCGGCCAGTTCGGCTCCGTTGAGGGAAGTCTCGCCGTAGGCCTGGAGGTCACCGGTCATCGGCATGAGGGCGCCGATCGGGAGGGGTTCCCCGTCCTGGGCGGGGAGGGGGGTACCGCCCGCCACGAAGGCGGCCGCGGTCGCGAGGGAGAGGAAGGTTCGCACCATGAGTTGCTCCTTTTTCGGGGGTTGTCATAGAAGGGGACGGGAGCTCCGCCCCCACGAGGAAGGCCAGTTAGGAAAAAAGGTTTCAATCCCAATTGGCAATCGTAAGTGGAGGCTTTGGGCCCCTCCCGAGAATCCGCTGGCCTGCCGGAGGCCCCCGTCCTAGGAAGACTGATTATGAAGTCCGTCATTGTGGGCGCGGGCGAGGTGGGCCGCTCCATCAGCAGGAATCTCCGGCAACGAGGCCACAACGTGATCGTGATCGACGAGTCCGGGGAGGTGGCCCGGCAGTTGGACGACGACGAGGACGTGAAGGTGCTCGTCGGCAACGGGGCCTCCGCCCGCATGCTCGATGAGGCGGGCATTGAGGACGCCCGCTATTTCCTCGCCCTTACCAGCGACGACCGCACCAACCTCGTCGCCTGCAAGGTGGCCCGCCAGCTCAACAAGCGCGTCTACACGGTGGCCCGTGTCCACGACCGCACCTACCTGGAGCGGGACCGGGTGGCCTACCAGGAGTTGTTCGACATCAGTTTCCTCCTCAATCCGGAGATGCTCGCGGCGGTGGAGCTGGCCAAGGAGATCCGCCACCCGGGCCGGGTCGCCATCGAGCACTTCGCCCGCGGCCAGATCGAGGTGCAGAACATGGCGGTGGACCCGAGCAGCCGGCTCATCGGGATGACTCTCCGCGACCTTTCCCTCGACAGTGGCATGCGGGTCGGCCTGATCACCCGGGACGGGAAGACGAGTGTGGCCCGGGCGAACGCCGAGTTCCGGGCCGGCGACCAGCTCACGGTCTTTGGTGCCTCGGATGTGCTTTCCGAGTTCCGGGCCGAGGCGGAGCCGGGGGATCGGCCCCAGAAGGTGCGGGTGGTCCTTTACGGGGGCACGGAAATCGCCATCACCCTGGTCCGCCTCCTCAGCCACCCGCGCTTCCGCATCCGCATCATCGACCCGGACGAGAAGGTCTGTGCCGCCGTGGCCGAGGAGTGCCCCCGGGTGACGGTCATCCACGGCGACGCCAGCTCCCGCCGCCTCCTCGAGGAGGAACAGATCGGGGCGGCCGACTACCTCGTGGCCTGTACGAAGGAGGACGAGCACAACATCATGACGAGCCTGCAGGCCGCCAAGCTCGGTGCGGAGAATGTGCAGTTGGTCGTCAACAAACCCAACTACGAGGAACTGCTCGACGACCTACGCGCGACCATGGGGGTTTCCCGGATCGTTTCCGCGCGCCGGGCGGCGGTCCAGGAGGTCCTCCGCTACCTCAACCGGGAGGACCTCGTCGTTCTCCCCTCCATGTCCGTGCGGGGCGCAACCCTCGCGGAGGTCGCGGTGGGCCGGCGCAGCTCCGTGCTGGGGCAAAAGTTGGCCGACCTCGAGTTGCCGGAGGGCTGCCTGCTGGTGGCCCGGGTGAGGAAGGGCGACGCCCGGGTGCCCGGCGCCGCGGACACCGTGGAGGCCGACGACCGCATCCTCGTCGCGGTGGACGAGGAGCATCGCGACGAGGTGGCGAGACTCTTCACGGGCAAGAAATGAACTACAGGATCGTCCTGCGGCTCCTTGCCCTCATCCAGGGAGCCATGGCGGTGGCCCTGCTCGCCAGCGCGGCCGTCGCCTTCCTCCCGGGGTACGGGGGCTGGGGGCAGCCGGCGGTGCTCGGGCTGGTCGTCGCCGCCGGGATCGCCCTCCTCCTCGGCCTCGCCCTTTTCCTTTCCGCGGGGAAAGGACCGCAGCCGGAGATTTACCGGAAGGAAGCCCTCACCGTGATCGGATTGGGCTGGCTGGTCTCCAGCCTCGTTGGGGCGATCCCCTACCTCTTCGCGGTGCCGGGCCTGCTCCCGGCCTCTGCCTTCTTCGAGAGTGCCTCCGGCCTCACCACGACCGGGGCCACCGTCTTCCTCGACATTGAGTCCCTCCCCCGCCCGCTCCTCTTCTGGCGCTCCCTCAGCCAATGGATCGGGGGGCTCGGGGTGGTCGTCTTCTTTGTCGCCATCCTCTCCTTCCTCGGTTCCGGGGCCAAGGTGCTCTTCTCCCGGGAGTACTCGGGCAGCGCCGACGATCTCTTCGACGGGAAGATGAAGGTGGGCGCGGCGAGGATCCTCTGGCTCTACCTCGCCCTCTCCGCGGTCTGTGTGGGGCTCTACCGGCTGGTCGGGCTCGACTGGTTCGACGCCACCTGCCACATGTTCACCACCATCGCCACGGGCGGCTTCAGCACCCGCAACAACTCCTTCGCCGACCTTGCCAACCCGGCCGCGGAGTGGATCGCCATCGTCTTCATGGTGGTCTGCTCGGTGAGCTTCCTGCTCCAGCTGCGGCTGCTCCGGGGCGATTTCCGCCCCTTCCTCGCCCGGAGCGCCGAGCCCGCCGCCTTCCTCGTCCTCCTCGCCCTCGGTACGGTCCTCGTCCTCCTCGCCCGGGCGACGGGACCGGGCGTGTCGGGAGAGGCGGAGGCGGGGGGTCTCTTTCGCAGCACCGTGTTCCAGGTGGTGTCCCTCGCCACGACCACGGGCTACTCCACCCGGGACTTCGCCGCGTGGGCCTTTCCCGCCCAGATCGTCCTCCTCTCTCTCATGCTGGTCGGAGGATGTACGGGTTCCACGGCCGGCGGGATCAAGGTGATCCGGATGGTGGTCGCCTTCCGCCTGATGCGTTTCCACATCGAGCGCGCCTTCCGGCCCCACCTCGTCCGCCCGATCCGGGTGAACCGGCGGGCCCTCTCCTCCGACGGCCTCCAGGAGATCACCGTGTTCCTCCTCCTCGCCCTCGCGGGCCTGCTAGGGGGCTGCCTGTTGGTGGCCTTCCTCGAGCCGTCGCTCGATCCCTACAGCGCGTTTTCGGCGGTTCTGGCCACGCTCTTCAACACGGGCCCGGGATTCGGGGCGGTGGGGCCGGTCGAATCCTTCCAGGCCCTGCACGAAACGACCAAACTGGTTCTCGGGCTGGCCATGATCCTCGGACGCCTCGAGTTCTTCGCGATCCTCGTCCTCTTCGCCCCCTCCCTCTGGCGCCGCTTCAGCTAGAAATCGCCGGATTTCCCGTTCCCCGTCCTTGCCTTCGCGGGAGTCGGTTCCTCTCCTGCCGGGGATGACACCCATCGAAGCGATCTATCACCGTCGGGCGATCAAGGGATTCGACCCGGACCACACCCTCCCGGCCGAGGACGAGCGCCGCCTCCTCGAGGCCATGATCCAGGCCCCGACGAGTTTCAACATCCAGCACTGGCGCCCGGTGATCCTGCGCGACCCGGACCTGCGGGCCCGCTTCCGCAGCGAGATCGGCAACGACCAGCCCCAGATCACCGACGCTTCCCTCCTCGTGCTCTTCACCGCCGACGTGAAGGCCTGGGAAAAGGAGCCGGAGCGCTACTGGAAGGACGCTCCCACCGAGGTCGCCGAAATGCTGGTGGGCTGGCTCGGGGACTTCCACCAGGACCGGGAGTGGCTGCAGCGCGACGAGGCCCAGCGCTCCATCGGGATCGCCATGGCCACCCTCATGATCGCGGCCCAGGAGCTCGGCTACGACTCCTGCCCGATGATCGGCTTCGACCTGGACGCGGCCGCCGACTGGATCCGGCTCCCCGAGGATCACGTGATCGGGCCGCTCGTCGCGATCGGCAAGCGCACCCAGGAGCCGTGGCCCAAGCCGGGTCAGTTGCCCCTGGAGGAAATCGTGGTGGAGGATCGCTTCCCGGCGTGAGCGAGGATCCTGGCAGGGAAAGCCCACGGATCGAGGTCGTCACCGGGGCGGCCACCGCGGATTTCCTCGCGCCCGCCGCGCGGCTGCGCATCCGGGTCTTCCGGGAGTTTCCCTACCTCTACGACGGCACCCCCGCGTACGAGGAGGAGTACCTGCGGGTCTACCCGCGCGCGGAGGACAGCGTCTTCGTCCTCGCCCGGGCCGGGGAGGACGTTGTCGGGCTGGCCACGGGCCTGCCTCTCGCGGAGGCGGACGAGGAGTTTCGCGCGCCCTTCCGGGAGGCGGGGTTCCCGGTCGGGGAGGTGTTCTATTTTGGCGAATCCGTCCTCGAGCCCGCCTGGAGGGGCTATGGGATCGGCCGCCGCTTCATGGAGGAGCGCATCCGCCACGCGGAGGGGCTCGGCCGCTTCCGTACGGCCGCCTTCTGCGCGGTGGAGCGCCCCGCCGACCATCCCCTGCGGCCCGCGGACTACCGCCCGCTTGACCCCTTCTGGGAGCGCTGCGGGTTCCGCCGGCATCCGGAGCTGCGGGCCACCTATGCCTGGAAGGACGTCGGCGAGCCGGCGGAGACGGACAAGCCGATGGCCTTCTGGCTGCGGCCGCTCCGGTCCCCGGCTTGACCCTTCCGGCCCCCGCCCGTAGCACCCTCCCATGCCGCACGCGATTTGCATGCACGAGCACGGGGGACCGGAGGTCCTCCGTTGGGAGGAGATCGACGCGCGCCCCCTCGAGCGGGGGGAGATCCGGGTCCGCCACGAGGCGGTCGGGCTGAACTACATCGATGTCTACCACCGGACGGGGCTCTACCCCGTCCCCGCCTTGCCCTGTGTCCCCGGCCTGGAGGGGGCGGGCGAAGTGATCGAGCTGGGACCGGAGGTCAACGGGCTGGAGATCGGTGACCGGGTGGCCTACGCCTCTCCCCCGCTGGGCGCCTACGCCGAGGAGCGCACCCTGCCGGCGGACCGCGTGGTGCGCCTGCCGGAGGAAATCCCGGCCGAAACCGCTGCCGCCCTCATGCTCCAGGGCATGACCGCGGAATACCTGATCCGGCGGACCTATCCGTGCCGGGAGGGAGAGACGGTCCTCCTCCACGCCGCCGCCGGCGGGGTCGGCCTGATCGCCTCCCAGTGGTTGCACGCGCTCGGGGTCGAGGTGATCGGGACGGTCGGCTCGCCCGCCAAGGCGGAGCTCGCCCGCGCCCATGGCTGCACCCACACCATCCTCTACCGCGAGGAGGACGTGGTCGCAAAGGTGCGTGACCTCACCGGGGGCCGCGGGGTGCCGGTCGTCTACGACTCGGTCGGGCGGGCCACCTGGGAAGCCTCTCTCGACTGCCTGCGGCCGCGCGGGGTCATGGTCTCCTTCGGCAACGCCTCCGGACCGGTCGAGCCGGTGAACCTCGGCGAGCTCTCCCAGAAGGGCTCCCTCTTCGTCACCCGCCCCACGCTGATGCACTACACGGCGGAGCGCTCCGAACTGGAGGCGAGTGCCGGGGCTCTTTTCGACGTGGTGCGGTCGGGCAAGGTCCACGCCCACATCGGCCAGCGCTTTCCGCTCCGGGAGGCCGCGGCCGCCCACCGAGCGCTCGAGGCCCGGGAAACGGTGGGCAGTACGGTGCTCACGGTGGACCGCTGAGGCCGGCGGGAGTTGCCCGGGCGACCCACCGGCTGCAGGGTGGGAGTCGCATGCCGCGCCGCCGCTTTGTCCTCCTCTCCCACGGGTCCACCGGGGACCTCATCCCCATGATCGAGTGGGGGGCCCGGGCGGTGGCCGAGGGGCATGAGGTGATCCTCCTCGCCGGGGAATACTGGTGGCCGCTCGCCGAGTCCCGTGGGCTCCGCGTGCGCCGCATCCCGCCCTACGGGGGCAAGGAGGAGCACGCCGCGTTCATGCGACGCTTCTCCCCGATCGGGAACAAGCGCCAGCTCCTCGGCAGCATGTACGCGGAGGTCGGTGGCTGGCTCGACCAGATCCTCCCAGTCCTCACCGAGGCGCTCGACGGGGCGGATGCCCTCCTCTGCTCCTCGCTCTTCCCGTTCTACCGGGCGGTTGCCCGGGAGCGGGGGGTCCCCACCGTGGCGGTCCATTTCTGCCCCCACACCTTCGCCAGCGCCGAGGTGCCCGCGGCCGAGATCCCCCCCTTGCCGGGATGGATGCCGTCCGCGCTGCGCCGGGTCTACACCCGCTCCCTCATGGCCCTCGCCGACCGCGTGCTGACCCCGGACCTCAATCGGCGGCTGGGGCGACCGGAACTGGCGATGGACTCCTGGATCCGCCGGCCGGCTGAATTTTCCCTCTACCTTGCCCCGCGCGCGCTGTTCGTTCCCCCCGGGGAAAGCCTCCCGCCCCACGTCGCCTTCACCGGTTTTCTCAGCGGCGGGATGGGGGCCGAGGCCGTGGCGGGGGAGAGCCTCTCCCTGCCGGTGGAGGGCGCTCCCCTCGTGAACTTCGGGAGCGTCCACCACCCGGACCTCCCGGGCCAGTTCGAGGAACTGTACGCGGCCTGGCCCGCGAGCCGTCCCCTCCTCGTCCAGGCGGGATGGCTGGAACCGCCGCTCCCCGCCCCCGGCAGCGGGATCCACCGGATCGGGCCGGCTTCGCACGGCGATCTGCTTCCCCGGGTGTCCGCATTGGTCCACCACGGAGGCGCCGGCACCACGGTGTCTGCCCTCCGGGCGGGCATTCCCCAGGTCATCGTGCCCCACTTCGCGGACCAGGGCTTCTGGGCCCGCACGGTGGAGCGGCTGGGAGTCGGTCGGGCCCTTCCCCGGGCGCGTTGGGGCCGCTCCCTGCCGGGGAGCCTGGAGACTCTCCGGGGCGAGGAGGACCGGGCGGAGCGGGCCGCCGCCCTCGGTGCCGAGCTGCGCGCGGCACCGGACGGCGCGGCCTGTGCCCTCCGCCAGGTGGAGGAGTGGCTGTCCGCGGGAATCCCCGCAGGCCCACCGGCGGCGGCGACCTGAAGGGGGACCAAGGGAGCCCGGGGCTTGCGACTCGCCCCCCGCCCCTGTTCGCTGGCCCCATGACACTGAGGGTCACCCAGTACGGGGAGGAAGTCCTGCGCCAGCCGGGCCGACGGGTCGAGGTCTTCAACGGCGCGCTCCGCGAGCTCGCCCAGTCCATGCGGGCCACCATGAGGGTCGAGGAGGGGATCGGCCTGGCCGCCCAGCAGGTCGGTGAGGCCCTCCACTTCTGCGTGGTCGACCTCGGACCGGCCGCCCGCGAGGAGGGGGAGGTGGAGATGGATGGGCGGCCGGTGCCCGCTTCCCTGCTCCAGCCGCTCTACCTCGCCAACGCCACCGTCGAGCCGGAGCCGGCCGGGGAGATCGCCGCCGAGGAAGGTTGCCTCTCCTTCCCGGGTGTCCGCGGGGAGGTACCCCGCCCGCCGCGCATTCGCGTTTCCTACCAGGACCTCGACGGCGCCCCCCATACCCTTCGCTGCGCCGGCCTCCTCGCCCGCTGCATCCAGCACGAGGTCGATCACTGCAATGGGGTCCTCTTCATCGATCGGATGGATCCCGCCGAACGCACGGCCCTGCGGCCCGCCCTGCGCAAGCTCGAAAAGAAGGCCCGCCGCTCCGCGCTGCGCGAGCCTTCCGCCTGAGACGGTCGCCGGGGACCTTCTCCCGGGGAGGCCTCCGCGGGAACGACCGGGGAGGGGAGGGGCGTGGACGGTGGGCGGGCGCCCGCGGCGCGCCCGGCGCCGGACGGGAGTGAGCGCTTCCGCGCCCGGCGGCGCGCCGCCGCGCCCCCTATTCCGGCGGGGTGAAGTTCTCGATGTTGCGCTTCACCTCGGTGAGGAAGGAGGCGGAGCCTGCGCCGTTGATCCAGCGATGGTCGAAGGTGAGGACGAGGCGGACGACTTCCCGGGGTTCGCGGCCTTCCTTGTCGGGGTCGGGTTCGTAGTGGGCGGAACCGACGAAGAGGGTCGCGATGGAGGGGGGGACGACGATGGGGGTGGCGGACTGGACGTCGTACCGACCCATCGTGGAAAGGGAGACGGGTACCCGGGTCTTCGGTTGGAAGCGCCCGTTGCGGGTATCGCTGACCGCCTTGCGGAAGGCCTCGTTGAACTCGTACCAGTCCTTGCGGTTGGCGTCGGGCAGAATGGCGGTGGCGAGCCGGTCGCCGGAGAGGGAGACGGCGATGCCGAGGTCGAAGTCGCCGATCGCCCGGGGCTGCTTGCCCATGAGAAGGGTGTGGGTGAACCCGCGGTGCTTCTTCATGGCCTGCACGAGGCACCAGGAGAGGATCGCCGACGGGCTGGGGGACTTCATGGTGCCGGCCGCGCGGATGGTGTCGCGGGCCTGGCGGAGCTGGGCCCACTTCGCCTTCACCATGATGGTCGCGGGGACGAGTCCCTGCATCTGCTGGATGACTTCCGCGGAGAGGCCGGAGGTGTTGGCGATCTCGCCGTTGTCGGACTCGTACTGGCGGAAGCTGGCGAGGGCCGGGCCGGCAGGGTGGCCGGTCTCGGCGGCATCCGCGCTCGCCTCGGCGGCGGCCGTGTCGAAGGAGCATTCGGCGAGGACTTCGCCCACGGCGACTTCGTCCCCGCTCTCGAACTTCCACCCCTCGAGCCGCCCGCTCTCCGGGGCCTCGATGGGGAAGACGGCCTTGTCGGTCTCCACCTCGCAGAGGGCCTCGTCCGGCTCGAAGCGGTCGCCGGGTTGCTTGAGCAGCTGGAGGAGCCGGGCCCGGGTGATGCCCTCGCCGAGGACGGGCACGGTGATGGTCCCCCGGCTGGGGGCCGCGCTGGCGGGCTCGGCCGGACGGAGTATCGGGCCGGACGCGGTGGCTGAGGGGAAGGGTTCGCTGGCCATGCCCACCGGGCGGACCGCCTGGATCTGTTGGCGCAGGGCGGTGAGGATCTCCTCGGTGGAGGGGAGGGCGGTGTACTCGTAGGTGGGATGATACCCGATGGGGGCGTTGGCCCGGGAAAGGGTCCGGGGGGGAGCCTGCAGGCGCTGCCAGATGTCGGGGGTGCCGATCGTGCGGGCCACGATTTCCTCGCCGATCGAGCCCGGGGCGGTGTCTTCCTGGACGACGAGGAGCCGGCCGGTCTTGCGGACGGAGTCGAGCACGGTGGTCTCGTCCCACGGCACCACGGTGCGCAGGTCGATCAATTCCACGGGACGGTCGTCGCCGAGTTGTTCGATCGCTTCCTCCACGAGCTCGACGCAGTTCCCCCAGGTAACGACGGTGAGCATGTATCCGGTGCGGCGCACCCGGGCCCGGCCGAGGGGAACGGGGGGCAGTTCGGGGGGGATTTTCCGCTCCTCCCAGAGGAGGTGCTTGGGCAGGAGGAGGAGGACGGGATCCGTGGCCTGCTGGGCGCTCCAGAGGAGGCCGGCGGCATCCTCGGGGTTGCTGGGGACGGCCACGGTGAGGCCGGGGAGATTGGCGAAGAGGCCGTCGCTGGAGGAGCTGTGCCAGATGGCGCCGCCCGGAAGGTACGCTCCGTAGGGGGCGTAGATGACCGCGGGACAGGACCAGTCCCCGAAGCTCCGCCAGCGGAGGTTGGCGAGGTTGTTGGCCAGCTGGTTCCAGCCGGGTCCGATGAAGTCGATGAACTGGATCTCGAAGAAGGGTTTCTTCCCGTAGGAGGCGAGGCCGCAGGCGAGGCCGAGAATGGTGGATTCGGCGACGGGGGCGTTCATGGCCCGCTCGGGGTCGAGGGTGGACAGCTCGGCGGTCAGGCGGAAGACCCCGCCCTTCGGGTCGGCGATGTCCTGCCCGTAGAAGAGGCTGTCGCGGTTGCGGCCGAGGACCTCGCGAAAGCTGAGATTGACCGCGTCGAGGAGGCGGGCCTTCTCCCCGAGCTGCACGGGGGGCGGCTCCGCGACGGGGGGGGCCGGGTCGGTCCGGTGGAGGGTGACCTCGGAGGCTTCCGGGTCATCCTCGCGGCGGGCGTCCGCGTAGACCTGGCGCACCCTTTCCCGGGTTTCCTGTTCCCGCGCGGCGTAGGCTTCCTCGTCGAGGAGCCCCTCCGCGAGGAGGCGATCCTTCCAGAGGAGGAGGGGATCCTTGGCCTCCGTCTGGGCGAGGGCTTCCGGGGTGCGGTAGAGACGGTGGTCGTCGGCGCTGGAGTGGCTGGTGGCGCGCTCCACATCGAACCAGAGAAAGGCGGGGCCCTCACCGGAGCGGGCGTGGGCGATGGCCCGCTCTCCCGCGGCGTGGACTTCTTCCACGGAACTGCCGTCGGCACGCACCCACCGGCTCTCGTCGAGGAAGCCGAGGGCAAGGGCGTTCGAGTCCCGGTTCAGGGTGCTGATGGCGATCCCGTTGTCCTCCACGACGAAGACCACCGGGAGTTTCTTCTCGAGCGCGACGAGGGCGGCCTCGAAGAAATCGCCCTGGCGGGAGGAGGCCTCGCCGGTGCTCGCAACCACCACCTGGGGCCGGCTATCGAGCTGGAGGCCCCAGGCGATCCCGCAGGCGGGAAGGAGGTGCGAGCCGATCGGGGACGGGTGCGACCAGATCCCGAGGCGGCGGGAGCTGAAGTGGCCGGGGAGCTGGCGGCCCCCGCTGGAGGAGGAGCGCTTCGCGAAGAAGGAGAGGGCCACCTCCCGGGTGCTCAGGCCCCGGGCGAGAACGAGGGCGCGGTCGCGGTAGTAGGGCGCGAGATAATCCCCCTCCTCGAGGTGGAGGGCGAGGGCGGCCATCGCCTCATGCCCGATCCCCCCGACGTGGAACCAGCCGTGGCCCTGGCGGAGCAGGTTTTGCTCGCGGAGGTCGCCCATGCGACTCTCCAGCATCCAGTCGAGAAGTTGCAGGCGGGTGTTCGCATCGAGACCGCCGGGAGCGGTTGTTGCCGGGGTTGCCATGGTCGGGTGGGAGTCTCGACCCGCGCGGGGGGCGGTTCAAGCGGTTTTGGGAGGGGGCCCGGGGCCGCGGGCGGGGTGGGCTCAGGAATCCTCGGTCGGCGCTCGAAAGCGGGAGGCGATGCGCGCGCGGGATTCCTCGTCGGCCACCGGCTCGAACCAGCCGATGGCGCGCTGGAAGCGGAGGAGGTCCTGGAGAAAGCGGTAGAGCTCGATGGAGGCGGTCTGCCGCTGGACGAGGGCGTTGTTCTGGGCATCGAGCAGGTCGACAATGCTGACGGTGCCCTGCTCGTACTTGTCCTGTACGATGGTGAGATTGGCCTCGGCTCGTTCCGCCGCGATCCGGGAAAGTTCGATGGACCGGCGCGAGCTCTGCAGGGCGGCAAGGGAATCGCTGACTTCGATGGCCTTCTCCTGGCGCAGGCGGGCCTCCTCCCAGGAGATCCGGCGAAGGCCGGCGAGTGCCCCGCGCACCTCGCCCACCCGGCTGAGTCCCTCGAAGAGGGGAAGGCTGGCGGTGAGGCGGACGGTCCAGCTCTCCTTGTCCCGCTCCCGCCCGATGGTGGTGTAGTCGGCGTCGAGGTTGTACCCGTAGTCGGCGCTGGCAGTGAGGTCGGGCACGAAGAAGCTCCGCCTCCGCTCGTTGAGGAGGATCCTTTGGCCCTCCGCGGAGGAGCGCAGCGAGGCCAGCTCCGGGGAGCGGGCCAGCGAAGTGTCAATGCTGGCCCGGCGCAGGGAACGCCAGGACGGTTCGCCCGCCGTGTCCTCTCCCTTCGGGGGGAGGAGGGTGCCGAGACTGGTCCGGAAGACCTCGCTCCCCAGGTCGAGGTCGGTGAGCTCCCATTCGGTGTCCGGGGCGAGCCCGAGGGCCCGGTTCAGCCGGTTGGCGGCGGAGTGGAGGAGGGAGCGCACCCGGAAGAGTTCACTCTCCTGCTGGGCCTCCTCGGACTCGAAACGGAGAACCTCTTCCGGGCCGACGGTGCCCACCTCGTTGCGAATCCGGGCGATCTCGAGGTTTTCCTGGGTAATGCGGAGGTTGTCCTCGGCGATCCGCAGGCTGGAGCGGACGGACAAGTACTCGACGTAGGCGAGCCCGGCGGATGCGAGGACGTCCAACCGGACGGCGTCGTCGGAGGCCCGGGCGGCGGCCTGTTCTTCCCGGCTGGAGCGGAAGGAGGCGAGCTGGCGGTCGTTGAAGAGGATCTGGCTGGCACGGAGGGCGAGATCCGCGGATTCCTTGGGTGCGGAGCCCGCCTGGACGGCCGGGGCTTCCTCGCGGTTGCGGAGATAGGTGACATCGGCCTCCACCTGGGGCAGGAGAGCCCCGCGGGTCTCGGTCACCCGGGCCTCCGCCGCGCGGACGACCTCGCGGCTGATCCGCCGGTCGAAATTGTTTTCCAGCGCGATCTCCATCGCCCGGGTGAGGTCGAGGGAGCCCGGGGAGGATTCCTCCCCGATCCCGGTGGGCCCGGGAGCCGCCCGGGCGGTCAGCGCGAGGAGCAGCAGGCCGAGGCCGAGAAGGTTCCGGGTCGACGGAAGGGAGGAGGCGAGAGCCAGCATAGGATGCGTAGAGACTAGGACCGGGCGGGAACGGGTCAAGGGGCGGCGGCGAACGCTTCCTCCTCGGTGGCGATGGCCTCGTCGAGGAGGGGTTCAATGGATTGGCGAAAGCGAAAGAATCCGGCGCGGGCGTGCGGCCAGAGGAGGCGGTCCCACTGGCGACAGAAGGGAACGACCCGATAGCCGGCCTCCCGGAGCGCCTCCCGGATGCCCGCGACTCCGGGAGCGGTCGGCCCGACGGGTGCATAGGGCAGCCAGATTTCCTCGAGACGAGCGCGTTGGGCCCAGGCGACCGCGTCCTCCGGCCGGGCTGGCCCGAGGTGGTCCGTGGCGGGCCCGGAGGCCGGGAGGGCGTCCGCCAGTGCCTGCCGCCGGTACTCGCGCACCGCGGCCACCTCCGGGACCCGGCTCCCTTCTTCCCGTTCCTCAGGGCGGGCACCGGCGACCGCGGTCCAGGGCGCCTCGGCAGCCCCGTGGGCGAGGAGCCGACCGAGGCCGAGGTCGTCCGTGGTCAGGAGGAGGCCCCGCCGCGGATTTCCGGCGAGGGGCGGTGGTGCGGGCGGGAGGGGGAGGTCCGTGCGGGCGGGCCGCTCCACGCCGGAGGGGGTCGGCGCGTCCTCCACGAGTTGATCGGCGGGATGGAATCTCCCGCGGGTGTAGCGCCGGATGTTCTCGGCGCGGGCGAGGTAGTGCTTGCCGGGCGTTTGCAGCCCGGCCACCCAGCGCCAGCCGAGGGTGTTCGACGCGGCGTCCCCGTCGTAGAGCTCCCGCAGGAAGAGGTCCGCCCCGAGGGTCCACGGCAACCGGAGGGTGAAGATCCAGATGCTCGCGAACCACATGCGGGCGTGGTTGTGCAGGTAGTGGTGCCGCCGCAGCTCCGCGACCCAGGCGTCGAAGCAACCGATCCCGGTCTCCCCGTCGAGGGCCCGGCGGTAGGAGTCATGGTCCTCCCAGTCCCGCGCGTCGCGGTCCCGCGCGTCGAGGTAGTCGGCCCAGACTTGCGGGCGCATCTCCAGCCACCCTTTCCAGTAGGTCCGCCAGACTACCTCCTGCACGAATTTCTCGACGCGGGCATGGGGAAACCGCGCGAGGACGGCGGCGCAAACCTCCGCCTCACTGAGGAGGCGGTGGCGGAGGTAGGGCGAGAGGAGGGAGACGTTCGACCGGTCCTCCGGGCCGCGGTCCTCGTTGCGGGTGCGGGCGTAGGCGGCCGCGTGGGGCAGGAATTCCTGCAGGCGGGCGAGGCCGGCGGATCGTTGGGGAGGGAGGTCCATCCCCGCAGGAGGAAGGCGACGGTGGATCCGGGCAAACGGTCGGGCCGGATTCCGGGAACGGAGAAGCGGTGGCGCGGTCTTGCCGCGGCCGCCCTCCGCTGGCAGTCAGTCCTCATGCGCGCACCTCTCCTCGCCGCACTCCTCCTGCGGGTGGCGGGTCTTCTTCTGGTCGTCTTCGGGCTGGTCCGGCTCGTGGCCGGGGTCGTGGGCTCGTGGGGGCGGATCGACCTGATCTACTGGGAAACCTTCCTCCGCACGGTGGTCCTTCCCCCGGCTCTCTGGGTTTTCGCGGGGCTCCTTCTCGGGCTCCTCGCGAGGCGCGTGGGACGGTGGATCGGCCGTGGCCTGGAGGGGAATTCACCGGAAGCATGAAGCGGCGGCTCGCGGCCGCCTGTCTGGGGCTCCTGCTGGCCGTGCTGGCTGGCTGTGGGCGGGAGCCCACCCGCCCGGACGCGCCCCGCGAGGCCCTGCTGGCCGAACTGGCGGCGGAGCTGGATCCCACGGTCCCGGGGCTGGGGGAATTTTTCCGGCTCTGGGGGGAGGGACGGGCCGAGGCGGCCGAGAGGTCCCTGCTCGCCTACTTCCGGCGGCAACCCGTGCCGGAGGAGCTCCTCTCGCCGCTGCCGCCGCCGGATGCTTACGCGCTCCAGCGGGCGGAGGAGGCGCTGGCCGGGGTGTTCCGCTTCCAGGGGGTCCGTGGGGAGGCGCGGGAGGAGGATGGGACGATCGACTGGTCGGCACGCGGGCCCCGCAACGACCGGGAATGGACTTGGTTCCTCCATCGCCACGGGTACTTCCGGCACCTCCTCAGCCAGCACGAGGCCTACGGGCGCCCGGCGATGGTCGAGGGCATCGGGACGATCCTCCTCGACTGGTTCTGGCAGCATCCCCCGCCGGAGGGCATGAGTTTTTCCGGGGCGTGGCGGGCTCTCGAGGTGGCCCGACGCTCGGTGGAGGCGTGGTTGCCGGTCTACGCCTATCTCCGCGAGGATCCTGCGCTGGGGAACGAGGCTCTCCTCGCGCTGCTGGTGGGAGTGGCCCGGCACGCCGAGTATTTGCGCGAGCACCACCACTTTGGGGGGAACCATCTCGTGACGGAAATGGCGGCCCTCGCCACGCTCGGGGCGGTCTGGCCGGAGTTTCGCGAGGCGGCCGCATGGAGGGCCTACGCGGCCGCCCGGGGAGAGGAAGCGCTCGCCGAACAGGTCTACCCGGACGGGGCCTACGCGGAGCTGGCCAACCACTACCAGTGGATCGCCGGCCAGTCCTTTCAGCGATTGGAGAACGCGCTGGCGGTGGGCGCTCCGGGGGAAGCCGGGAAGGGGCTCCGCGAGGGGCTCGAGGCGGTCTGGGACTACTACGCCGGCGTGGTGCGTCCCTCGGGCACGGGCCCGCTCAACAATGACTCCGACCTCGAACCCAACGCCCGGCAGCTCCGTCCGCTGGCCGACCGCTATGAGCGGCCGGACTGGGCCTACATCGCCTCGGGGGGCGAGGAGGGCCGGCGTCCCGCGGGACCTCCCGGCCGCCGCTACCCGTGGGCGGGGCAGGCGGTCCTCCGCTCGGGGTGGCAGCCCGGGGCCGACTGGCTCTTCTTCGATGCGGGACCCTTCGGCAGCGCCCACCAGCACGCCGACCGCCTGCACCTCTCGGCGGCCCTCGGGGGGCGCGACTACCTGGTCGATTCGGGCCGGTACGTGTACCGGGACGACTCCTGGTCCCGTTTCTTCCGGAGCCCGGCGGCCCACAACGTGCCCCTTTTCGATCGGCACGAGCGGGTCCTTCCCGACCGGCGCGCGGCGCGCCCGAACGAGGACTTCGCGGTGGTCGAGGGTCCTTACCCGCGCGCCTGGGGCCGGACCCCGCTGCGGGATCCGGACACCGGGGCGTGGACGGGCGAACACCGGCGGGCGGTGGTCCTCGGCAACGGCTGGGTCTGGGTGGTCGACGAGGTGCATCTCGCCCGGCCGGATCGGGTCCGCTTCCGCTGGGGCTGGCACCCGGCTTGGGCGCTGCGGGCGGTCGACGGGGGGGAGGAGCCGCTCTGGCGGGTGATGCCGGCGGGCGGCGAAGGGGATGAGCCGGCCGCCTTCTGGCAGGGGGCCGCCCCGTTCCCGCCTGCGGGGGGAGTCCGGCGAATCCGCGGCGAGGAACTCCCCCGGATGCAGGGATGGTACAGCGCCCAGTACAACCAGCGGCGGGCCAATGCCGTCCTGCTCTTTCCCTACGATCTGCCGGCGGGCGTCCACCGCTTTTCCTGGTTGCTTGTCGAGGGGTCCACCTCCCGGCCTGCCATGGAGCGGGGCCCGGGGGGCGCTTTCCACCTGCGTACCGCTTCGCGCGCCGGGCCAGGGGAAGAACTGGTGCTGGAGTGGAGGGACGATGCGCGGGTGCCTCGCTGGTCGGTGCGCCCGGCGCGCGCCCCCGCAGGCCGCGCGGGGGGAGACTGAAGGTGGGAAGGGATTTGCAGAGAGGGGCGGAGGGGATTTGGATGGAAGGGCGTGGCGCGCGCTAGGGCACATCTTCTGATCGACGGGTACAACCTGATCCACCAGCTTCCGGAATTGGCGAGTCTGTTCGCCGAGAGCCGGGAATCGGCGGTGGACGCGTTGGTGCGGATGGCCCGGACGATCCACGATGGGGAGAACATCCGGGTAACGGTGGTCTTCGACGGCAGCTCACGCCACTTGCAGGTGGAGACTCCTTGTGGGCGGGACACTTTTTCCGTGGTGTATGCTCCCGCCCACCTGACCGCCGACGGGGTGCTGGAGCAAATGCTGGCCCGGAGCAGCCATCCGGAGCGCTTCACGGTGGCCAGTCGTGACAACATGATCCGGGAGGTGGCGGCCTCGCGCGGGGCCTTTCTGCTCAGCGGCGAGCAATTGTCCGCCTGGGTCGACCGCTGCGAGCGGGGCGTCCGGGACAAGCTCGGCAGCCGCCCGCAGGCGAGCTGGGGCAATCGACTCGGCGCCGCTCTCGATGCGGCAGTCGTCCCGCCCGGGCCAACCGCACGGAAACGGTGAGGGAACCGCCGCCGCGGGTGGAGGAATGGACCGGCCTCTACGGGCCGGTCTTCGTGGAGGAACGCGACTTGCAGCGGCTCTGGTCACTCGTGGCTGCGCGGCAAGGCCCCTTTGTCACCCGTTCGGGCCGACGCCTCCAGGTGCTCGACCCGGGCCAGTGGAACCACGGCCGGGGTCCGGATTTCCGGGACGCGATTCTGGAGGTGGAGGGCGAGCGCCGGCACGGCGATGTGGAGCTGCACCTCGCCGAGAGGGATTGGATCCGCCACGGGCACGAAGGAGATCCTGCTTTTGCAAGGGTCGGCCTGCACGTGGTGCTCTTTCCCGATGCGGCCGCGGCAGGGGAGAACCGCCCCTATCCTCCCGAGACTCTGGAGTGGTTGCCCTATCTGGGGGGCGATGTCGAGGGCCTCCTCGAGGAAGCCGGGCTGCGGAGCCTCCTTGCGGACGATCTTCCCCCGGCGCTGGCCGCGCTCGAGGGCTACCGCGCTGAAGACCGTCAACGCTGGATGGTCGCCGCGGCCGGCGAACGGTGGGAGCGTAAGGTCGCCCTCGTGCGCCGCCGGCTTGCGGACGCTGAATGGACCACGGTCGCCCACCAGCTCCTCCTCGAAACGCTCGGACTCAAACGGAACCGCGCCCTCATGCACCGGGTCGCTCTCCGTTTTCCGCTGCAGCAATGGCGCGCCGAGCCCGACGAAACGGCGGAAGCCGCGTGGCGGTGGGGCGGGGAGGAGTGGACTCTCTCCGGAGTGCGCCCGGCGAACCACCCCCGGCGCCGGTTGCAGGACTACGCCGCGTGGATCCGCGCGCATCCGCAGCCATGGCCGCTCGATCCCCGGGAGGGGGTGGGTCCGCCTGCGGGCGGGATGGCCGGGATCGTCGGCGGAAGCGCCCTCCTGAAGCGCCGTCCTCCCCGCGTCGCCGCCCGCCGTCGGGAGCTGGAGCTGGGCTCCGCGGAGAAGACGGCGCGGGCCCGCTTTCACCCGGCGGTCGGGGGAACGCGGTTTCATACGTGGATGACGGATGGATGGCTCCCGCTGCTCGCTGCTGCTGGGTTCCACGAGGGCGCGGAGGCGTGGTTCCTCTGGTGGCCGGGGGATGCTCCCGCGACATGGCCGGACCTCGCCCGCCGCCTCGAGCTGACGGGCCCGGGTCGACCTCTCTGCAATGGTTGGTTCCAGGCCCTGCTCCGCGCGAGTGAGCCCGACTACCGCTTGCCGCCCGAATCCAGCCCGGCCTGAACCGCGACTCGGCCCGGGCTTGCCAAGGAGGTTGTCGGCCCGTCTCCCTCACCGAAGAGTGAAGCGTTCGGGGTTTCCACCGGTCTTCCATGAGGGCAGGCGGTCGGTCCCGATCAGCTGCGAGCGGAGCCAGTCGACGCGGGAAGCCCCGGGGGCGGACCGCCCGGCCCGAAGTGCAATCACCGGAGGGCCGCCAACCGAACTCCCTCCTCCCCAACCGGGGAGGGCCTCCCCCCAACCCTCCCGGCACGAAGTCCCCACTCCTCCTTCCCATCGCGGGACACCCACCGATTGGCCCCACGGAAAAGCGTTCCGCTTCGAGTGGAAGCGCCGATCCAAAAGGACACGGTTCAGGGCCAGGAAATTGGAACCTCTATGGAACATATACTCCCAAAGGTTTCATAAAAGAACTGATGAGCGAAAGCTGCTGGTTATTGGGTGAAGTCCCAAGATCCTCCTCTACTATCGCAGACACCCATTTCCCATAGCATCGACAGACTCGGTACCGCAGCTTGGACGCGGACAGCGAGTGCAAGGCCGGAATGAACCGCAGACACCCATTTTCCAGAGCATCGACAAGCTCGGTACCGGAATCGGAACGCGGATTGCGACTGCAAGGCCGGAGAGCTTGGAAACAATCAACCCACTGCCGGGAGCCCAGCCTTCGCAGAACCCCCCCTGCGAGGAACTCGAAAAAAGATCCGCCCACGATAAGACCACTGGCAAACCGGGAAGTTGTGGGCTCGTCGGCAAGGAGAGCCCTCGCCGACGCCCATGGATCTGGACCTTCGCGGACACCCATCGATTCCTGGCCCGGGGAAAGCGAACCGTCCTCAATCGAAGCACGGATCCAAGCGGATGCCTTACAGGGACAGGAAAACAGGATCAATATGGAACACACACTCCTAAAGGTTTCCGAGTGGAACCACCGAGTAACAGCTGCGACTCATTGAGCGAAGCCTCAAGATCCCCCTCTATCGCGGACACCCATCTTCCACAGCATCGACAGGCTCGGTACCGGAATCTGAACGCGGATAGCGACTGCAAGGCCGGAGAGCTTGGGAACAATCAACCCACAGCCGGGAGCCCAGCCTTCGCAGAACCCCGCCTGCGAATAACTCGGAAAAGGGTCCGCTCAGGATAAGACCGCCGACAAACCGGGAGGTTGTGGGCTCATCGGCAAGGAGAGCCCTCGCCGACCCCCATGGATCTGGACCTTCGCGGACCCCCATCGATTCCTGGCCCGGGGAAAGCGAACCGTCCTCAATCGAAGCACGGATCCAAGCGAATGCCTTACAGGGACAGGAAAACAGGATCAACATGGAACACACATCCCCAAAGGTTTCCTATTGGAACCAGCGGGCAACAGCTGCGACTCATTGAGCGAAGCCTCAAGATCCCCCTCCATCGCAGACACCCATTTTCCACAGCATCGACAGGCTCGGTACCGGAATCTGAACGCGGATAGCGACTGCAAGGCTGGAGAGCTTGGAAACAATCAACCCACTGCCGGGAGCCCAGCCTTCGCAGAACCCCCCCTGCGAGGAACTCGAAAAAA
>CAJXLM010000005.1 GCA_913056175.1 uncultured Opitutia bacterium
ATCAAAAACTCCCGCTCCTCCGCCCCCAACCGAAACTCCCCCAACAACTCCCCCCGCAAATAGTAGTACCCCTCCCCTCTCAACTTGTAGCGCCGCCGTCGCATACCCCCACACCAATACCATGCACCTTCAAAGTCAAGCGTGTGTAAAGCCTGTCATTATTTTCCAGCAAGCTGGATTGGAGAAGGGGTGTGGGGAGGTGGGGGCTTGTTGGGTGGGGTCTTTCAGAAAGGGAGGGGAAGGAGTGTTGAGGGGTTGAGGAGTTCGGCGGTTTTTCGGGGGGTTGGGGGAGGTGGGGGTAATTTGTTTTGGGAGGCAACCTTTCGTGTTTTGGGGGCAGTTGACCCTTGAAGGGGGTTTTTCCCGGGCCTTGGGAGAGGACAAGGAGTGGGCCGATCCTGTGGTTTGCGGCGTCCACTCGCTTTCCTTTCCGGAAAGCCTTTCCCGGAGGCATATTCCTTTCCGGACAATCGTTTCCGGGAGACCTTTCCTTTCCGGAAAGACTTTCCCGGAGGCGCTTTGCCTCCTGGACGGTCGTTTCCGGGAAACCTTTCTTTTCCGGAAAGCCTTTTCCGGAGGCACTTTCCTTTCCGGACAGTCGTTTCCGGGAGAAGTTTCCTTTCCGGAAAGGTTTTCCCGGGAGCTCTTTCCTTCTTGGAATGCTTTTCCCCGGAGCCCTTTGCTTTCCGGAGGGCTGTCTGGAGGGATCCTTCCTTCCCCGACAGCGGTTTCCGGGAACGCTTCCTTTGCGGACGCATGTTTCTGGGGACGCTTCCTTGGCGGGCGGCCGTTTTTGGGAGTGCATTCCTTTCCGGCCGGTCTTTTCCGGGGATACGGGAGCGAGCACTTATCCGGAGAGGGCGAGGAACGGGGAAAGAGCAGTGCGCGGCGCGTGGCTTCCCGGGATTCGAGCGCGGCGGGCGTGGGGGGTGGTGGGCTTTTTGAGACTTTGGTTCCCGACCCCAAGATCCCTCCGCTGGAACCGCGGTCACCGTGCGAGCGCGACCGTGCAAGCGCGGTGCTGCAATCCTCACGGATTGCGCTCCGCATCCAACTGTGCACCGGTTCGTTGCCGAACCGCCGGAATCAGGATCCCTGGAGAGGGTGTCTTGGAGTCGGACCTTCGGGGACGAAGGGCCTGCGGGCTGTGCAAGCACCTGTCAGGCCACCTCCCCGGCCCTGTTGCCGGGAGGACGTAGACCGAAGGAGGCGGAGGAACGGATTCCCGCGGGGGGTTCGCTCGCCGGATCGCGAAGGAGGCGACGCCGGTGTGGCCCGTACCACCCCCCGGTTCGCGGCAGGCGAGACCGGCCCTGGTGGTACCCGGGAAACCTCGCAGCCTCCCCCACCCTTCTCGGGGGCTCAGTATTTATAGTGCTCCGGCTTGTAGGGCCCTTCCACCGGCACGCCGATGTAGTCGGCCTGTTCCGGGCGCAAGGCGGTGAGTCGGGCTCCGATCTTCTCGAGGTGCAGCCGGGCGACTTCCTCATCGATCCGCTTGGGCAGAATGTAGACCCCGGGCCGGTACTTCTCGAGGTTCTTCCACAGCTCGACCTGGGCGAGGACCTGGTTGCAGAAGGAGTTGCTCATCACGAACGAAGGGTGCCCGGTGGCACAGCCCAGATTGACGAGCCGGCCCTCGGCGAGCACGTAAATCGCGTGCCCGTCGGGGAAGGTCCACTGGTCGACCTGGGGCTTCACCTCGACCCGGCGCAGGTCCGGGGCCGCCTCGAGGCGTTCGATCTGGATCTCGTTGTCGAAGTGGCCGATGTTGCAGACGATGGACTGGTCCTTCATCCGCTCCATGTGCTCGAGGGTGATGATGTCGCGGTTTCCGGTGGTGGTCACGTAGATGTCCCCGATGGGGAGGGCGTCCTCCACCGTCATCACCCGGAAGCCCTCCATGGCCGCCTGCAGGGCGCAGATCGGGTCGACCTCGGTGACCACCACCTGAGCCCCCATTCCGCGGAGGGCCTGGGCGCAGCCCTTGCCGACATCGCCATAGCCACAGACGACCCCCACCTTGCCCGAGATCATGACATCCGTGGCCCGCTTGATGCCGTCGATCAGGGACTCCCGGCACCCGTAGAGATTGTCGAACTTCGACTTGGTGACGGAGTCATTCACATTGATCGCCGGGACGAGGAGGCGCTCCTCCTCGTGCATACGGTAGAGACGGTGCACGCCGGTGGTGGTCTCCTCGGAGACCCCCCTCCACTCCTCGACCACCTTGTGCCAGTGGAGCGGATCCTCGGAGCGAACCGCGCGGAGCTGGGCCTTGAAGGCCTCTTCCTCCCGGCTTTCCGGCGGCGCGTCCACCCAGTCGTCGCCGTCCTCCATTTCGTAGCCCTTATGGATCATGAGGGTCGCATCGCCGCCATCGTCGACGATGAGGTTGGGGCCCTTGCCATCCGGCCAGGTGAGGGCCTGGTACGTGCACCACCAGTACTCTTCGAGAGTCTCCCCCTTCCAGGCGAAGACGGGCACGCCGGAGGCGGCCACGGCCGCGGCCGCCGGGTCCTGGGTGGAAAAGATGTTGCAGCTGGCCCAGCGCACATCGGCGCCGAGGGCCACGAGGGTGTCGATGAGCACGGCCGTCTGCACGGTCATGTGCAAGGATCCGCTGATGCGGACCCCGGCGAGGGGCTGTTCCCCGGCGTGCTTCTCCTTCACGGCCATGAGGCCGGGCATCTCTTTCTCGGCGATCCCGATCTCGATGCGGCCAGCGCCGGCCTGGGAAATGTCGGCGACCTTGTAGTCGGTGGTGGTGGGGGTCTCTACGGGCATAAAATCCAGAGTGGGCGGGGAGGAAGATTCGTTGACTCGGAGCGTTCGGTTCTCGGGGAGGTTCAGAGCGCGTTGGTGAGGGCATCCACCCGGTTGGGGCGTTCCCAGGGGAGGCCGGCCTTCCCGAAGTGGCCGTAGTGGGTGGTGCTGCGGAAGATGGGATCGCGCAGGTCGAGGGCCTCGATGATGCCCGCGGGAGTCAGGTCAAAGGATGCGCGGACCGCCCGGGAGAGCTCGAGCTCCGGTACCCGGCCGGTTCCGAAGGTCTGCACGAGCACACTCGTCGGCTCCGGGTACCCGATCGCGTAAGCCAGCTGGACCTCCGCCTCGTCGGCGAGCCCGGCCGCCACCAGGTTGAGGGCAATCCAGCGGGCCATGTAGGCGGCGGAGCGGTCCACCTTGGTGGCATCCTTTCCGGAGAAGGCCCCCCCGCCGTGGCGGGACCAGCCGCCGTAGGTATCCACGATGATCTTGCGCCCGGTCAGGCCCGCGTCCGCGTAGGGCCCTCCGGCCACGAAACGCCCGGTCGGGTTGGCGAGGAAGCGGGTCTCGGGGAGGAGGAGGTCCTCCGGAAGCACCGCGCGGAGCAGCTCCTCCTCGAGGTGGTGGCGCAGGTCGGCTTCGCCAATGGCCTCGGTATGCTGGGTGGAGACAACCACATTCTCGAGGCCGATCGGCCGACCGCCCTCGTAGTGCACCGCCACCTGCGCCTTGCAATCCGGCCGCAGCTCGCGCGTCCAGCCCTCCCCGGAGCGGCGCATCTCCGCGAGCCGGCGGAGGAGGCGGTGGGCGAGCATGACGGGCAAGGGCATGAATTCCTCGGTCGCCCGGGTGGCGTAGCCGAACATGATCCCCTGGTCGCCGGCTCCCTGCCGGGCCCCCTCCTTGCCCTCGGCCGCCCGCGCGTCCACCCCCTGCCCGATGTCCCGCGATTGGCGGGTGATCGCGTTGGTCAGGAAAACCTTGTCCGCGTGGAAGATGTCGTCCTCGTGATCGTAGCCGATCCCCCGCAGGGTATCCCGGACGAGGCAATGGTAGTCGAGGCAAGCCTCCGTGGTGATCTCCCCGGCGAGGAAAACCAGGTTGCTCTTCACGAGCGTCTCGCAAGCCACCCGGCTCCCCGGATCCCCGGCGAGGCAGGCATCGAGGATCGCGTCGGAGATCGCATCCGCCACCTTGTCGGGGTGGCCCTCGCCCACGGATTCGGAGGAAAAGGTAAAGCTGTCCTTGCCCATCCGGTCACCAAGACAACCCCCTCACGGGAGTGCAAGAGAATCCATCATAACATCAAAATTCGTTGATCAATCCTATCGCAACCCGATGGACCGGCCCCTTGGCCGTCGCGCGTCCCGTTCCTTCCCCGAGAAACCTTGTCCCGGTCCCGACCCCCGCCCATCGTCCTTCCATGGACAAGCTCGAGGAAATTTTTGCCCTGCAGGAGCAGCTGAACGAGCGCATCGGGGTGCACCTGCGCGACCTGGAGCCCGCGGAGCGCCCCGAGTGGGTGCTCAACTACGCCCGCGCCCTCCAGCAGGAGACCGCCGAGCTGGTAGACTCCGTGCCGTGGAAGTGGTGGGCGAAGTACCAGGAATTCGACGAGCAGAACGCCCGGGTCGAGGTCGTCGACCTCTTCCACTTTCTCGTCTCTGCCGCGCAGGCCCTCGGAATGACCGCTGACGATGTGCACCGGGCCTACCTCGCCAAGAACCGAGTGAACCACGCCCGGCAGGAGAGCGGGTACACCGCCAAGGACGCGGACGACTCCCGCCACATTCGCTGACCGGGATCGCCCGGGTATCCCCCTCGGGCGGGAAAGACCCACGCGCGCCCCGCGTTTTCCACGGGCCCCTTTTTCTTTCCCTCTCCCGCATTCCCTCCCTTCCCCTCGTTCCCGTGCGCGCCGATCACCACATGCACACCCCCCTCTGCGGACACGCCCTTGGCGAGCCCGAGGAGTACGTAGAGGTGGCCGCGCAGCGCGGGCTCGACCGCATCATCTTCACCTGCCACATCCCGCTCGAGCCCGACGAGGTCTTCGGGGGCCCGGGCATCCGCATGCGGCGCTCGCAGTTGCCGGAGTACCGCGCGGCAGTGGAGCGGGCTCGCCGGCGGGGCGAGGCACTCGGGGTGGAAGTTCTCCGCGGGATCGAGGCGGAAATCTTTCCGGACACCGATGCCCTCCAGCGCATGGACGAGGTGCTCGCGGCGGAGGAATTCGACTTCGTCCTCGGCTCCCAGCACCACCAGCTCGACGGTTATCGCCACTACCTGCAGGCAGCCGGACTCCACGAGGACCCCGCCATCATCCGTTTCTATTTTGCCGAACTCGCCGAGGCCGCCCGCTCCGGACGCTACGACTCCCTCGCCCACCCGGATGTCATCCAGATCTACGGCACGGTGGAGCCCTTCCACCCGGAGGACTATCGCCACGAGATTCTCACCTTCCTCGACACGTGCGCGGAGCTCGGCCAACCGCTCGAGGTGAACACTTCCGGCTGGAACAAAGGCATCCACCAGGTCCATCCCCATCCGGTCGTCCTTTCGTGGGCCGCCGAGCGCGGCATCCCCCTCACCCTCGGCTCCGACGCCCACGCGCCCGGCCAGGTCGCCCAGCATTTCCCGCGGGCTCGCGCCCTCCTCCGCTCCCTCGGGGTCGAGGAGGTGCTCACCTTCCGCCGGCGGCAGCCGGAACGTGTACCGTTGGACTGAGATTCGGCCGGTGGCAGAGAGAAGCGGACACTCCCGGCGGATCCGTGGCGACCATGACCATGGCTTGTCCCCCCCCTCCTCGCGTCCCGGCTGTGCGGCCCGGGCAAGTGGACGAGGAGGAACACACCCAAGCGTACGCCCGGTCCGCCGACCCTTCCCCCGCAACCGCATTCTCGCCCGGCCGCACCCTGCCCACCGCGGCTCCCGGAAGCCGAGAAAACCGCGACTCCGGAGAGCGGTTGCCCCGCCCGGAGCTGGAGCGCCAGTCATGTCCCACCCGGGAATCCCGCGGGCGCCGGAGGGAACCCAAGGTTGAGCGCAATCGGCGCGCCGGCCGGGAACCCCTCCGCATTCCCGCACTCCCGCCGCTCCCCTTCCCCGGACGGAGCGATCGGTCCTCGCCCACCGTTTCCCTTTGTTGCCAATCGTTTTTGCCTTTGACCTCTCCGCGCGGCGGCGGCCTGCTCCCCCGGGGAGGTCGGGGTGCCGAATCCTTGTCCCGAGACTGGGAGCCTCCGAATGGGCGTACCGATGATGAGCAGGACCGAGGCAATGCCAGGGCACGGCCTGCTGCTCTGGTGGCTCAGCCTCCTTTTCGTGGCCTGGATGATTTGGGCGGAGACCAGCTTCCAGTACTACGACACCAGCCTCGGGGCTGATCTCGACCTCTCCCCCGCCCAACTGGCGATGATTGGGGGCGCCTTCCTGCTGACCTACAGTCTCGTGCAGGTTCCCGTGGGCTGGCTGCTGGACCGTTGGCCGGCCGAACGGATGCTCCTTGCGGGGGTCGCGGTGGCCATCCTCTGCAGCCTCGGTTTCGGCCGCGCTCATCACTTTGAGGATTTGCTTTTCCTTCGGCTCGGACTCGGGCTCGCCTGTGCGGTGGCCTTTCCCGCATCCGGGCTTTTGGCGCGCCGAAGTTTGCCTCCCCACAGGTTCTCCCTCGCCATGGGAGCGACCGAAAGCCTGCTGGGATTCGGGGCCGCCCTCGCCGCGGTGATCCCGATCCTGATCGGGACCTCGGGCTGGCGACTCCAGGTGATCGTGCAAGCCATCGCTCTGCTGATCCTCGTCGCGATCCCACTCTTGCTCCTGCAACGGAGGCGGTTCCCCACCTCGCCGTCCCCTGACGGGGCGCCGGCGGCCGCTCCTCCCGCGCGCTGGTCCGCGCGAGCCTGCCGGTCCGTGCTGCACGCCTCGGGGATTTATGCGTGCGCTGGTGGCCTCCTCTTTGGCCTTGGGCAGTACAACCTGCTGTCCCAGTCGCAGCACTGGAGCGATGGACTCCGGCTGAGCGTGACTTTGGTGCTTTCCCTGGCGCTGGCCGGCGGGATGCTTCTGGCCGGTCGCCTCGGCAGCCTTCCGCGCCGCCGCCGACCCCTGCTCCTCGGTGGATTCCTGCTGACGCTCGCGGCCCTCGTGGTGCTGGTTGGGCCGGCGGATTCCGCCTGGCTGCGAATGGTCGCAGGCGGTGCCTTTGGCCTCGGTCTCGGGCCCTGTGTGCTCGCCTTCCCGATCGCGGTGGTGGCGGCGCCGCCGGACCGCACCGCCTTCGTCGTGGCAATCGTGAACACCGCGGGCACTCTCGCCGGGGCGCTGTTCACCATCGTGTCGGGGTGGCTCCTCCAGCGGGCGGCTGCGGACGAGTCCGACCCCGTCCTCCTCGTCTACGGCCCCTTGGCCCTCGCCGGAATTCTCCTGGCCCTTCGCACTCCCCAAAGGTGAAGGGTGACCGCGGCCGACCTTTCCTCCGGAGCGGGAGTGGCACGTCCGTCCCGGTCCCGCAGAATTCTCCCCCTCGGTACACCCGGCCAGCGGTCGGGAAAGGGTTCCGGGACCACCCTGCCGGTTGCGAGAGGAGGAAAGGTGGAAGGAGCGTTCGCGTGGGCCGAACCGGTTCCCGAGGGGAGGAAGGCCCCGTTTTTTTAAGGACCTTCCGCGCGAGGGGAGGACCGCATTGGAATCGCAGTGCCTTGATCCGCGTTCCTCCCGAGCGCGACCGGTTCGGCATGGCGCAGGACGACCCATTCGCGGGCCGCGCCCAGGTTAGCAACGGTCCCTCCCGGGTTCGCCTCCGGTTCGCTCCGGCGGACCACGGCAATGGCGTCCACCCTCCCCTGCCCGCCGTCCGCCGGGCCAAAGGCCCACCCCGTTCCCCCTTTTGCCTACCGATTTTTGTCCGGCGCCTTCTCCCGGCCGGGCATCCCGGTTCCCCGCAGGGAACAGCCCGCGGTTTCCACCACGAACCAGAGCGCCACCATCCCGACCACGGAGGAGGCGATGAGGAGGAAGGCGGGGATGAGGTCGGTTCCGGTGAGATCGATCAGCCAGGAATTCAAGGCGGGGGCGGTGCCGCCGAAGAGGGAGGTGGACACGTTGTAGGAGATGGCGAATCCGGCAAAGCGCACTTGCGTGGGAAACATCGCCGGGAACGTGGCCGAGATGGTACTGAGCTGGGGGGCGTAGAGCAGGCCGAGCAAGGCGAAACCGATGAAAGCCCCGGCGATGCCCGTGCGCATGAGCAGGTAGAGGGGCACCGCGGCCACCACCAGTCCGATCAGCGAGAACCACCACATCGGTTTCCGGCCGATCCGGTCGGAGAGGGCCCCGAAGAACGGCAAGAGGACCATCATGAAGAGCATCCCGAGGACCGGAACGATCAGCGAAGTGTCCACGGACAGGCCGAGGTGGCGCTCGAAGTAGGTCGGCATGTAGCTGAGGATCGTGTAGTTGGCCACATTGAGGGCGACGACCAGCCCGCCAAGGGTGAGCAGCTGCGGCCAATAGATCCGGAACAGGTCGCGCAATTCCGTTTTCGGGGCCGCCTCTTCCTCCCCGGCGGCCTCCAGTTCCTGGAAGACCGGCGTGTCCTCCATCTTCTTCCGCAGGTAGACGCCGAGAAGGCCGAGGGGTGCCGCCACGAAGAAGGGGATCCGCCAGCCGAACTCGGCCATCCGCTCCTCTCCGAGCAGCACCGAGAAGAGCAGCATGAGAATCGCACCGAAAGAAAAGCCCGCGAGGGTGCCGAACTCCAGGAAGCTCCCGAGAAAGCCGCGCTTCGCGTCCGGGGCGTATTCCGCCATGAAGGTGGCGGCTCCCCCGTACTCCCCACCCGTCGAGAAGCCCTGCAGCAGGCGCAGCATCACCAGGATCGCGGGTGCCCAGAACCCAATGGACTCGTAGGAGGGGACGAGGCCCACCGCGAAAGTCGCACTCGCCATCAGCCCGATTGTCAGCGCCAGCACGGCCTTTCGCCCGAGACGGTCCCCCAGCGGACCCCAGAACAGTCCGCCGAGCGGGCGCACCAGGAAGGAGATCGCGAAGGTGGCCAGCGCAAAGAGGGTCGCCTCTCCGGCGGCACCGGGAAAGAGAGCCTTGGAAAGATAGACGACCCCGTAGGCGTACATCCCGTAGTCGAACCACTCCGTGGCATTCCCCAGTGCGGAAGCTGCCACCGCCCGGCGGATCGTCTTCCGGTCGACTTCCGTGCCGCTTCCCGCGGAAGTGGCACCATCCGGTAGCGTCGGAGGGGTTGGGGGCATGGGGAAAGAGAGGGTGGAGGGGAAGAGGACCGGGAAGAGCCGTGGGACGTGGTGGAGAAACGCCCGTGATGCACTGTCCGTGCCAGAATGAGACCTCATTCCCAATCCGGACGCAAGCCCCGAAAAAACCGGGAAAACCGGGGATGCCCGCAAATCCCGCCCCTTTCCGCAACCCCCGGGATGCGCTCCTCTCTCTTCGGTTCTCCTGCCCTGTCGCGACCAGAGCGGTCCGCCGCCCTCTCCCGGAAAGCGCCCGTCCACCCCCGGACCTCCCGACGGAGAGTGTTCCCCGGCCGTGGCCCGCCCCTCGATCGATGGCCCTTCCCCGCTCCCGCCCCCGCGCCCTACTCGGCCGCCGGCACCAGGCGCAGGATTCGCCCGTTCGCCGAGTCGGTGAGGACGTAGAGAAAACCGTCGGGCCCCGCCCGCACATCGCGGATCCGGGCCTGCAACCCTCCCAGCAATTCCTCCTCGCCGACCACCGCGTCGCCCTCCAGCTCCAACCGGCGCAAGTGCCGATGGGCGAGCGCCCCCAGGAAAAGGTCCCCCTGCCACTGCGGGAACGGATCGCCCGCGTAAAAGGTCATACCGCTGGGCGCGATCGAAGGGTCCCAGTAGACCACTGGCTGTTCCATGCCGGGCGCCGCCGTCCGATCGGAGATGATCGCGCCGGAGTAGTCGATGCCATAGGTGATGGCAGGCCAACCGTAGTTGGCCCCGGGTTGGAGGAGGTTCAGCTCGTCGCCACCGCGCGGGCCGTGCTCGTGCGCCCAGATCTTCGAGGTGCCCGGCCGGAGGGCGATGCCCTGCACGTTGCGGTTGCCATAGGTAAAGATTTCCGGGCGGGCCGTGTCCGAGCCGACGAATGGGTTGTCTTCCGGCACGCTGCCATCCGGAAGGATCCGGACGATCGTCCCGAGGTGATTCGCGGTGTTCTGAGCTTCGTCGCGGTAGCGATAGCGGTCACCCAGCGTGAGGAGGAGCGTCCCGTCTGGATGGAACTGCAACCGCCCGCCAAAGTGCGCGGCACCCCGCGTCTTCGGTTCCGCCGCGAAAATCGTCTCGACGTCGTCCAGCGCGAGAGACTGCAAATCGAGCCGTCCCCGCGCCACCTCGGTATTCGTGTTGCCGGCACGCCCGGCGGTGTAGGCGAGGTAGATCCAGCCGTTTTCCCCGTAGTCGGGATCGAGGGCGACATCGAGCAGGCCCCCCTGGCCGCCGGCCCGGAGGGGCGGCAGTCCCGCGACTGGCTCCGGCACAAGCTCATCGTCGCGCACCAGGCGCAGCTGGCCGCTGCGCTCCGTCACAAGAATCTCACCGCCGGGCAGGAAGGCCATGCCCCAGGGGTGCATCAGCCCCCGCGCGACCGTCTCCACGCGATAGTCCGCCTGCTCGGACTCGTACACCTCCGCGGCCGCGGACGCGCCGAGGACGAACCCGGCCATCCCCGCCATCGCTGCCCTCCTCCTCGCCCTCCACCGGCGATGCGACCCTGCTCTCCCCAACCGTTCCACAATAATTTTTCGATTGCGCCTTTACCTTACTGAAAGGAAAGGCGCGCGGGCGCTCGGGTCCAGCCGCGCCGACCGATTTTCCCATCGCGTTCATCACCGTTGCGGGCAGCCATTCCAGAGGTTTCGTCCGGGTCGGAGGGAAGAGATTCCGTGGCGGTTGAGGGGGAAGAGCGAAGCACGCCAACCATGGGAGTCCCTGCCGAGCCTCGCGATTTTCGGCGGGCCCCCGCGGGCCGGGGTGGACCCTGCGTCCTTTCGCCCACGAGAAAGCCCACGAACGGAATTTCTTGGGGAAGCCGTAGCGGACACCCAGAAAGAGAGTCCGATCGGAGAATAAAATGCCGGGCGAAGTCTCCTACCATTGTGCAATCTCCCCCGCGAGCGTACGGCGGATTCCCCCAGCGCTCCCCGAACCTCAGAATCCCTCCTCTCATGAGCCAGCAAGAACTTACCCAATTCCTTGAAGCCGTCCGCCAGGACTCTCGCCTGCAGGAGAAGCTGCGCGAGGGGAACGCCGATCCCGTGGCCATCGCCCGGGAGGCGGGATTCACGATCACCCTCTCCGAGTTCACCGGGGCAGGGGATGCGCTCTCCGACGAAGACCTCGAGGGTCTCGCGGGCGGCCAGAACTCCATTCCCGGAGGAAACCCTGAAGCGTGCGGCCCCCCACCCGAAACCAACGGGATGGGCAGCTGCGGGGACCAGAATTCCCAGCTCAGCGGTGGCTGGGGCGGACTCTGAAGCCCCACCGCTCCCCCGCGAGAACTCATTGAACGCGTCCCCGGGGGGATCCCCTCAGGTTGGACTCGCGTACCAGTTGGGACTCCTCGTTGGCAAACGGTGCGTCGCTGTCACTCCGTCTGCCCTTTTCCTCCCTCCGCGAGGCGGTTCCGCCGGCGAGGTCTGCCGGCTCGCGGACCCGGTCGGCCCGGTGACCACGCCCCCAACAACCTGACACCGTGCCGGCAACCCGGACCGAACCTGCGAGGGGAGCCGTTCCCGACCATGGCTGGTGACCCCCAACCCCGCCTCTTCTTCGCCCTTTGGCCCTCGACCGAAGTGCGCGCGGGTATTCTCCGAGCCTTCCGGCCCATCCGCGCATCGACGTTTGGCGGCCGCCCCGTCCACCCGCAGCACCTCCACCTCACTCTCTCCTTCCTGGGGGAACTCCCGCAGGAGCAACGGGCCTGCCTCCAGCGGCAGGCGCGGAAGCTCCGGGTTGCCGCCTTCACCCTGTGCCTCGACCGGTGGGGTCATTTCGACCGAGCGCGGGTGTTCTGGCTGGGATGCAAGGAGTGTCCCGATGCCCTGGGCGAGCTGCAGAACGGCCTCCGCCAGGCCCTCCCGCGCTGTGGCCTTCCCGCGGAGGAGCGCCCTTTCACTCCCCACGTCACCCTCGTGCGCAAAGTCCCTCGCCCGCGTGGGAACGGGGAGCCAATCCCGATCGAATGGCCCGTGCGCTCGTTTGTCCTCGCGGAATCGGTGGCCACGCCCATGGGACGGGTCTATCAGGTGGTGGAGCGGTATGGCCTCGCCGACGACTCCCGTTCGGGCCCGGAGAGCGCCTGAGTCGGCGGGCGCTACCGATCCTCCCCGGAATTGGAAGGACGGACCCTTTTTGTCGTCGCCTCCCTCTCTCCCCCTTCGCCCCCCGTTCCCCTGCCCGGTCCGCTCCCGCTGGCACCTGGAGGTGAGGAGAGTGGACCCGGAACGCGGAATCCCCCCCGGTTTCCGCCCCTTCCGCTCCCGGATCCCGACCTTTGCCTCACACGGCCGGGCCGATCCCACCCGGGGAGAGCTTGGCGCCGATTCCCCGCGTCTCCCCCGGTCCGCAACGCCGACGGGAAGCATGTCGGGACCGGGGTGCCGGATTGGATCATTGCGGTCGGGCCCACGATGGGATGGACTCCCGGGTGTGAAACCCGCAGCCCACTCCCGTTTCACTGGCAAAGGGAAAAATCTCTGCCGGGGGAGAGAGGTTCGAGCGGGGAAGGCTCGCCCACGGAACCCGTCCCTGCCGAGGACTCGGCTTGCCCTTCTCGCGGTCTCGCTCCTCCTGCCACCAGCCCTCACCGGAGCCACGGAGAAGCCCGCCGACGGATTGCCCTTTGTCCCCGAGGTCGCCCTTGAGGAAGTCCCCTGCCCCTTCCCCGCCCCGCTCGGGGAACGGCCCGTTTGCCTGCTCGCGGAGCTGCCCATGGATCATGGAGAGGTGCGCGCGGACGGGAGCCTGCCGGAAGACGCCCGCACCGTGCAGGTCCACCTGACCCACCTTCCCCGTCTTTCCTCGAGCGAGGACCCCAACCCCATTCTCTTCCTGAGCGGAGGCCCTGGGCAGGCCGGCTCCGAGGCCATTGTTCAACTGGGCAACGCCGTGGAATTGCGACAGGACCGGGGCATTCTCCTCGTCGACCAGCGCGGCACTGGTCTCTCCCGCCCGGCCCTGAACTGCCCGGAGGTGGCGGGGACGGAGCTCGACCGGAACCGCTTCAACGATCCCGACCTTGATCCTGACGAGGCGGTGGTGCGGCGCATGTCCGCCTGCCATGACCACTGGGTGGCGGAGGAAGTGGATCTCTCGCGCTTCGGCACGCGGTCGGCAGCGCTCGATTTGCGGGCGATCCGCCGGGCCCTCGACCTGCGCCGCTGGAACCCCCTCGCCACCTCCTACGGGGCCCGCCTCGCCCTCGACCTGCTGCGCGTCGATCCCGGCGGGGTGCGGGCGGCCGTTCTCAACTCGCCCCTGGTGCTCGCACCGGCGACCACACCCGAATTGCTCGCCGAGCGACCCCGGATCTTTGAGAAGCTTTTCGCCGCATGCGCCGCCGATCCCGCCTGCGCGGAGGCGCACGGGGACCTCGAACGGAAATTCCGGGAGATTGCCGGGCACTTCCAGGAGGAGTCGGTGCGGCTGCAGTTCCGCGACCCGCAGACCGGCCGGCGGATCCGCCGGGAAGTGGCCTGGCCGGATGTGGTCGAGGCGCTCTACGAGCAACTCGCCTTCAGCCCGAGCGCCGTGGAGGTACCCCGCCGGATCGCCGAGCTGCACGCGATGACCGAGGGACGCCTTTCTCTCGGCGACGAGGAGGTCGCGGCGATCCTCTCGAGCAGCGTCCAATCCATCAGCGCGGAGCTGGCCCTCGGGCAGCACTTCTCCGTGAAATGCCGGGAGGACTTGCCGGCAGACGATCCCGGCGCGCTCCAGGCGGTCGTCGACGAGCACCCCCTCTATTTCCCCATGGGGGATGGGATGGACCGGTACCGGAGGATTTGCACGCTGTGGTCGTCCGGCGAGGCCGACCCCAGCTTCCTCCGCCCCACCACCACCGACCGCCCCGTCCTCGTTCTCAGCGGGGACGCCGACACCCTCGTACCCCATGCGGTCGCCCGGCGGCTCGCCGAACGGCTCCCGCACGGCCAGTTCGTGGCCTTTCCCGGATTCGGTCACGATCCTCACGGGATCCTCCTCTGCGCCCGCAGCATTACCGCCCACTTCCTGGACCGTCCCGACCAACCGGTGGATACGACCTGCACGGAAGACCTGCCTCCCCTTCTGCGGTGAAGGGGCGCTCCCGGAAGTGCCGCGAGCGGGTTGGTGCGACTTGGCCGGCCGCGTTCGCCCACCGAGCCCGTACCCGCCCGGTGGCCCCGGGAAGGACTCCCGGACCCAGCGCCCTTCCCGCCGGCGAGGTCGGCTCCGAAGGAACCCCGCTCCCAGCCGACCTCGCCGGGGGGAGCTGCCGAGCCGGGCAAGGAAACCGATCGCGGACGAGGAAAGGGGGGCTGCGGCAATCCCTCACCGCCCATCTCCGGAAGCGACAGGCGGCCTTGCCTCCCGGTATGGACTCCCGGCGCCCGGCGCCCGGCGAGCGGCCCGCCTTCAGGATTTCGCCGACCGCCCGAACCAGTCGATGATCCCGTCGGCGATCCCCTCGCGCTCGGGACCGTTCACCATGACGTGAGGACTGTTTCGCAGGTGGACCTTTTCCCTTTCCGGGGAAGCGATGCCGTTGAGGATGAGGTCGGCGGCCTCCGGGGGAACGCTCTCGTCGGCGTCGGAGACATAGACCAGCGTGGCCGAGCGCACCCCGGGCAGTTCCCGGCGGGCCCGCACCTGCAGCTTGCGCAGGGAATCGGCCTGGGCCGGCCAGTCGTAGGACCCGTATTCGCGGGCGATCGTGCGCAGGTCGGGATCCTCGGGGAGTTCCCCTTCCCCTCGGTTCATCCGCCGGAAGAGGAGCCGAAGGAGCGGGGCCAACACGATCGCCCGCCGGCGGTTGACCACCGCCGGAGCCATCAGGGCGATCCGGGGAATGTCGAAATGGGCGGCCAGCAGGAGCGCGATCACCCCTCCCATGGACAGTCCGGCCACATGGACGGTCCGGTACTCCGCCCGGAGATCGAGATAGGCGTCCGTGAAACGCCGCAACCAATCCCGCCAACCCGTCTGCAGGAAATCGTCGCCGCGGGTCCCGTGCCCGGGCAGGCGGGGCACCGAGACCGTGAATCCGGCCCCGTGCAAGCGATCCGCGAGGTAGGTGAATTCTCCCGGATACCCGGTGAACCCGTGCAGGACGAGCACGGCCTCGTCCCCGCCCGGGAGGAAGCGCGGCCGGGCTGCGCCGACTACCCGGGTATCCGCGGGAATCGATTTCAGTTCCATGCGGACACTTTTTGGAATGGGCGTCTGCGTGCCAAGGGAAACGGGCACCCCGGCCCGGGAAAGAGTGGATCGCCAGCCCCTCGCCGGCCCCGGACCCACCCGACGCCCGTTCAGGTCTTGCGCCGTCCCCGTTTGAGGAGGACCTGGGCGGTGTTGTGCCCGGAGGCTCCCCAGACCCCACCGCCCGGGTGGGTGGACGCCCCCGTCAGGTAGAGGCCCTCCACCGCGGGCACCCGGTAGCGGGAGAGTTCGGGCAGCGGCCGGAAGAAGAACATCTGGTCGAGGCTCATCTCGAGGTGCATGACATTCCCGCGGTGGTGGCCGTGCAGTCGCTCGATATCGAGGGGCGTCTGGATGAAGCGATCCTCGACGAGGTCGCTGGTGCCCGGGGCGAAGCGATCCACCGCGGCGAGCAGCTTGTCCGCCTCCCGCTCGCGGATCTCGTCCCAGTGCTCCCCGTTGCGCAACTCGTAGGGATGGTACTGCCCCCAGATGAAGAGGGTGTGCCGGTCCGGCGGGGCCAGGGAGGGGTCGAGGGCGGAAAAGGTCATGGCCAGCGGGACCGGCTGTTCCGGCGGCCGCCCGCGCAGGTAATCCGCATAGGCGTCGTCGATCTCCCGCCGGCTCGCGGCGAGCAGCTGCAGCCCGTGGTGGCAACTGCCCACACCCCGCTCGTCGAATGCCTCCCCGCGGTAGGGGGGCAGGCCGCGCATTGCGCAGCGCACGATCATGCCGAAGCCGTTGCCGATGCGCAGCTGGTTCACCCGCTCGCGCAGGCGGCCCGGGAGGGCCGACTCGGAGAGCAAGGTGTCCACGGTGGTCTTGATATGGCAGGCCGCCACCACCCGCCGGGCCGCCACCCGCTCCCCGTCCTCCAGCTCCACCCCGGTGATGCGGAGACTGGCGGGATCCGTGAGGATCTGGCGGACGGGAGCGTCCGTGCGTACGGTTCCGCCGTCCGCTTCGATGCGGTTGCGGAGGGCCCGGGTGAGGGCCCCGCTCCCGCCTTTCGCGCGCTTCATGCCACTCTGGTGGTACATCACGTGCCAGCCCGCGAAGTTCGCCGTGCCCACCTCCGAGGGAGGCGGGCCGGACTGGGCGGCCAGCCAGAGGATGGCCGTGCGCAGCTGCTCATTCCCGAAGCTCTCCTCCAGCATCTGGCCGTAGGGGCTGAAGATCTTCCGCAGCATCTCCAGGCGGGAACAGCCCGGGATGGACTTCCCGAAGAAGGCCCGGATCAGCTTGGGCGGGGTCGGCTCGCCGAGGAAGGCCCGCAGGGCTCCCTCCCCGATTCCCGTCCAGGCCCGCGCAAACTCCCGGTACCGCTCGGCGTCCTCCGGACTGACCGCGGCGATGCTCTCCACCGTCCGGTCGAGATCCCGGTAGAAGCGGATGGCTGGCCCGCCCTCGACGGAAGGCGCGTAGCCCCACGGGTCCATCTCGAGGTACTCCAGCCCGTGCCCGCCGAGGTCGAGGTCGCGGAAGACGGGCGTCTGGTGGATCATGATGTGGGCGGAGCTCCCCGTGTCGATCCGGTAGCCCGGGAGCACTTGGGTGTCCGTAGCCACGGCTCCTCCGATGTCCGGGCGCCGTTCGAGGACCAGCACCTTCCACCCGTTCTTGGCGAGGTAGGCCGCGGTGATCAGCCCGTTGTGCCCCCCGCCGACCACGACTGCGTCCCAGGTTTCCGCCATCGTGTACGCCTACGCGGATGGGGGCCCGCTGTCAAAAGAGCCCGTCGTCGGCACCAGCGCTCCGGCGGCCTTCCCAAGGCCCGCGGCGTCCTCCCCCACCGTGGCGGTAGGTCCCGCAAAGGGAAAGTCGCTGCCCTCCCCCACACGCACGACCGGAACCCCGAGGGCATTCGCCAGCAAGAGCACCGGGCCCTCCCGGCCGACCACCAGCCGGACGGATTGGAGGATCTCCAGGCCCCGACCGATTCCCTCCGCGAAACAGACCTCGCCCCGGCGGGCGAGAAGCGGAGCCTCCGGGAACCGGTCCCGGAGCTCCCCCTCCCATGTCCGGGCGAGGTCCGTGGCCTCCTCGGCGAGAAGCAGGACCGGTCCCTCCGCGGCCGTCGGGGAGCGCCCGGGCAGGACCTCCCGCGAGGGCTCCTCCTCGAGCCCGTGCCCCCGGAGGAAGGCCACCACTTCCTCCAGCGAAAACCCGTCCCTTCCCCGCTCCCGCCGGAACTGTTGGCCCGCCCCCGTCCAGCGCATCTCGCGGGCGATCTCCGGCCGTTCCCCGAGATCGAAGGCGGCATCCGCGTAGAGCGCACGCAGGTCGCGCAGGGCCAACCGCCGCCGCCCGACATGTTCCTCCAGCGGAAAGAACCGGTCCACCGGGAGGGCCAGCGCGTGCACCAGGGAGCCGAGCGCCGCCGGATAGAGTCCCCACAGCTGCACCTCCGGCCGCCCCCGTCGCACCGCCCGCAGCCACGGCAGCAGACGCAGCAGGTGGAGCGGGCTCTCCGGGAGGAAAAGCAGGAAGCGGTCGGCCCGGGGGCGGCCCGGCTCCGGATAGAGGCGGGGCTCCCGACCCGGCCGCTGCTTCGGCGGGCGCACCCGGAGGATCCGGTCGGGCTGGAGCTGCGCCTTCCAGAAACGGTGCATCCAGAGCCAGTCGGTCTCCCAGTCGGGATCGGTGCGAACGCGCTCGTCGAAAAAGGTGAGGAAGCGGTCGACCACCGTCCCTTCCGCCGCGCTCCCGCCCAGCTCCCGCAGGTGCAGACGGCCCCGGAGAAAGCCCGTGCGCTCGATCCAGGCGACCGCCACCCGGTCCGCCGGCACCGATCGCGCCAGCACATCGGGCAGGGCGGAGACCGCCGCCGTGCGCCCCGCCGCCGTGGCAAGGATTCCCCGGCGGCCGGCGCTCTGGTCGGCCAGCACCACCAGCGTGCCCCCCTCCCCGAGGAAAGTGCGCACGGCGGCGAGGGGCTCCCGCCGCGAGAAGAGGCGCATTCCCCAGCGCGCCCGGCTCTCCCGCAGCCAGCGGTCCAGACCGGGCGAGCCGAGGGGACGGTAGAGGGAGCCGAGAGGGCTGAGGTCGGCTCCGGCAGCCACCGGGGCAGCGGTGGCCATCTCCATGAGGGCGGTGTGCGGGAGGAGGACAAGGGCCCCCTGCTCGCGGCGGAACCAGGCCCGCCAGAAATCGTCCAGGGCGGATCCGTCGATGAATTCCCCCAATCGGGAGGGATCGAGCCGGGTCATCCGCAGCGACCAGAGGCCCCACTCGACGATGCGGCGGCCCTGCGTCCGGGCGAGTCGACGGATCTCCCGCGGCGATTTTTCCGGGTAGGCGTGGCTCAGGTTGTTGCGGACTGCCCAGCGGCGGCCGGGCAGGAGCAGCACGACTGGCCCGAGCAGGAAGGGCAGCCGCCGGAGGACCGCCTCCGGGAGCAGGCCCACGAGCCCGGCGAGCAGGCGGGCAAGCGCGCTCAACGCCCCCTCCTTCTCCCGGCCCCCGCGTCCTCTCCCCTCCTCAGATCCATCCCTTCTTGCGGAAGAACCAGTAGGGCAGGACCGCGCTGGCCAGCATCAGCACGAGGGAGAGCGGAAATCCCAGCGGGGTCTCCAGGCCTGGCATGAACTTGAAATTCATCCCGTACATGCTCGCCACCACCGTCGGCGGCAGGAAGATGACGGCGGCGATCGAGAAGATCTTGATGATCTGGTTCTGCTCGATGCTGATCAGCCCGAGGATCGCATCGAGATAGAAAGCGATCTTCCCGTCGAGGAAGTGGGCGTGGTCGGTGAGCGCCTGCACGTCCCGGCCGATCCCCTTCATGTGGGTGGTCAGGCTGTTCTTCCCGATCCGGCGGATCGGCTCCAGCGAGTAGACGTGCAGGCGGTTCAGCGAGACCAGGCTCTCCCGGATCTTGTTGAGGATCTCGCTGTTCTGCCCCGTCCGCCGGAGCAGTTCCCGCAGGAGGGTGGTCTGCCGGTCCGCCCGGCGGTCCGCGCTCTCGGCCTGGAAAATTTCCGCGGAGAGCCGGTCGCAGTTCAGGCCCACCCGCTCGAGGATGTCCGCGAGGCGGTCGACGATCGCGTCGAGGAGGGCACTGAAGACATGGGCCGGCTTCGCCTCCGCCGGAAACCGACCCTCCAGACGCGAGCGGAACAGGCGGAAGGACTGGTTGTCGATGTAGCGGAGGGTGACGAGGAAACGCGGCGTCAGCACGAAGCTGACCGGTCCGGTGGTCACCGCGTCGGCCTGGTCCGCGTTGGCCAGCACGGTCGCCGTCACGAAAATGGCATCCTTTTCCACGTACAGCCGACTCGTCGGCTCAATTTCCTCCATCTCCGGACGCGTCGGGAGTTCGAGCCCGAGCCGCCGGTTGCTCACTGCGATCTCCTCCTCGGTGGGATGGAGGAGGTCCACCCAGTAGAGCCCGGCCGGATCGATGTCCTCGGCCGCCACGGCCCGGCCGCTCGGTATTGCATAGACGGTCACCATCCCTCCCGAGGGAAATCGTTCCCCGGCTTGGCAACCAGCCTAAAAGCGGGCAGGCTGCCGCCATGGACTGGCACTCCGCAGGCACCTACTCCGACATCCTCTACGACAAGGCCGAGGGCATTGCCCGGGTCACCATCAACCGCCCGGAGCGCCGCAACGCCTTCCGGCCGGAGACCGTCAACCAGATGATCGCCGCCTTCACCGACGCCCGCGAGGACCCGGAAATCGGCGTGGTCCTCCTGACCGGAGCGGGCCCCCACACCGACGGGAAGTACGCCTTCTGCTCCGGGGGCGACCAGAAGATTCGCGGGGAGGCCGGCTATGTCGACGAGGGCGGGGTTCCCCGCCTCAATGTACTCGACCTCCAGCGGCTCATCCGCTCGATGCCGAAGGTGGTCATCGCCCTCGTCGCCGGCTACGCGATCGGGGGTGGCCACGTGCTCCATGTGGTCTGCGACCTGACCCTCGCCGCCGACAACGCCATCTTCGGCCAGACCGGGCCCAAGGTGGGCAGTTTCGATGGTGGATTCGGGGCCAGCACTCTCGCCCGCAGCGTCGGCCAGAAGAAGGCCCGGGAAATCTGGTACCTCTGCCGCCAGTACGACGCCGGAGAGGCCCTCCAGATGGGCCTCGTCAACAAGGTCGTCCCCGTGGACCAGCTGGAGGCGGAGGGCGTCCAATGGGCCCGGGAAATCCTTGCGAAGAGCCCCCTCGCCATCCGCTCCCTCAAGTCCGCCTTCAATGCCGACCTCGACGGCCAGGCCGGAATCCAGGAACTCTCCGGCAACGCCACCCTCCTCTACTACCTCAGCGAGGAAGGCTCGGAGGGGAAGCGCGCCTTCCTCGAGAAACGGGCCCCCGATTTCCGGCAGTACCCGTGGTTGCCCTGAGAGCGCGGTAGGGGGGATTCGCGGGCCCAACCGGGCCGCGGCGGTGAGCGCCGCTCGGGCGGACTGTCGGCGTTAACAATAGTAATCAACCACCGCGGCCTCCGGACCGACCGCGGCCACCAGCTGCTTCGAGGGAATGTGCTCCGGATGGGCCTGGTAAGCCTCGAGATCCTCCCGCGAGGCAAAGGTGGTCACGAGGACGAGGTCGTAGGCGGCCGCCGAGCGATTGAAGTCCCGCCCGACCTCGAGGGAGAGAATCTGCGGGATCCTCCCCACCATGTCGTGCAGGGAACGCTCCACCCGGTCGAGGTTCTCCTCGCGCGTGTGGCCGTCCGACTCCTCGGGAAACCGCCAGAACACAATGTGCTTTACCATGGGGCGGACGCTGACCCCAAAGCCGCCCCAAGTCCATCCCCAAGGCGGGGGCCGGCGGTAGCTGCCGGGCTTTCGCGGGCACCGCAGGAGCCGGCGAAGGCCCCGGCGGCCCCTGCCCGCACCGGGAGGAAAAGCTTGCTCCCCCCGGGGGATCGCCCACCTTGCTTTCCCATGAAGATCGGTGAACGACTTCGCGAATGCCGGAAGCGGCGGGGCTTGTCCCTGCGGGCGCTGGCCCAGGCATCGGGGGTGACCGTGGGAGCCCTCTCCCAGATCGAGAACGACCACTCCTCTCCCTCGGTGAGCACCCTCAAGCGCGTCCTCAATCCCCTCGGCCTCTCCATGGCCGACTTCTTCGGGGAGGTGGAGCCCCGTCGCCGGGACTGCAACTTCCTCTTCCGGCGCGACGATCTCGTCGACCTGTCCCCGACTGAGGGCCTCCAGCTGCTCAGCCTCCCCCTCGAGCCGGGTGCGGAGCGGAAAATGCAGGTCCTCGAGGAGACTTACTCCCCAGGAGTCAACACGGGGGAAAAGGCCTACTCGCACAAGGGGGAGGAATGCGGGATCTGCCTGGAGGGGTCCGTCGAGCTGACCGTGGATTCCGAGACCGCCATCCTCCGCCCGGGGGATGTCTACTACTTCAACTCGGAGTCCCCCCACCGCTTCCACAACCCGAACAGCCACCCCGCCCGGCTGATCTCCGTCTGCCTCGCCCACACCTTCTGAGCGCGGACCGCGCGCCGGTCCGGGCGGGGGCCCGAGGAGCGTGGGAGTGGTGGGGGGGGAACCGGGAGGGACCGTTTTTCCAAAAAACGAAACGCGGACTTGTCATGCCACCGCCCCATGTTCAATGTTTTGAACACATGACCTCCCCAACCTCCGCCCCCACGACCCCATCCCCCTCCATCCAGCTCCGTACCGAGCTTCCCGGTCCCCGGAGCCGGGCGCTCATGGAGCGCCGCCAGGCGGCCGTCCCGCCCGGCCCCTTCCACGTCACCCCCTTCTTCGTGGCGAAGGCCGAGGGCGCCGTCGTGGAGGACGTCGACGGCAACCGGCTTCTCGACTTCACCAGCGGGATCGGCGTGACCAATGTGGGGCACGCGCCCGCCGCGGTGGTCGACGCGATCGCGGACCAGTCGGGCCGCTTCCTCCATTCCAGCTTTAATGTGGCGCCCTATGAGGGCTACGTGGCGGTGGCCGAGCGGTTGAACGCCCTCGTCCCCAGCCCCGGCCCGAACAAGACCTTCCTCGCCAACTCCGGCTCGGAGGCCGTGGAAAACGCGATCAAGTTCGCGCGGGCCTACACGAAGCGGCAGGCGATTGTCTGTTTCGACCACGCCTACCACGGCCGCACCTACATGGCGATGGCGCTGACCTCGAAGACGCGGCCCTACAAGTACGGGTTCGCCCCCTTCAACCCGGAGGTCTACCGGGCGCCGTTTCCCGACCTCTACCAGGTACCCGGGGGGCCCCCCACCCACTGTGGCGGCCGTCTTCCCTGTGCCGACGGCCAGCGGCGTTGCGTTTGCGGGGAGGCCCTGCACGCCTTCCGCGAGCTCGTCGAGGCCCAGATCGGGGAGGACCAGGTCGCGGCGGTGATCATCGAGCCGCAGACCGGGGAGGGTGGCTTCCAGCCGGTGCCGGCCCCCTTCCTGCGGGCTCTCCAGGACTACTGCCGCCAGCACGGCATTGTCTTCATCCTCGACGAGATCCAGACCGGCTTCGGGCGGACCGGGACCATGGTGGCGGCGGAGCACTCCGGGGTGGAGCCCGACCTGACCATTCTCGCGAAGGGCCTCGCCGCGGGTATGCCCCTCTCCGCGGTGACCGGCCGCGCGGACATCCTCGACGCCACGCCCGTGGGCGGAGCCGGGGGCACCTACAGCGGCAACCCGGTGGCCTGCGCGGCCGCCCTCGCCGTGCTCGACGAGTTTGCCGAGGGGAGGATCCTGCCCCACGCGCGCCGCCTCGGGGAGATCCTCGGGGAGCGCCTGCAGGCCTTCCGCGAGCGTTTTTCCTGCGTGGGCGACGTGCGCGGGCTCGGGCCGATGAAGGCCATGGAGATCGTCGCCGACCCGAACACCCGCCAGCCGGACAAGGCCACCACCGGCCGGATCCTGCAGGAAGTGCACCGCCACGGCCTCCTCCTCATGGGGGCCGGCACCCACGGCAACGTCATCCGCTTCCTCTTTCCCCTCGTCACGACGGAAGCCCAGCTGCACGAGGGACTCGACCTCGTGGAGGCCGCCCTTCGCTCGGTTACCGACTGAGGAAGCCACGCCCGGAACCGACGACTCCCATCCCCCGATGACCGCGAGTCCCCTCCTCTCCCCCGGTCCCGCCACCCCCGGCGCGGATCCCTCCGGCCCCCTCTACGAATCGGCCGTCGCGCGAGTGCGTGCGGCCGCCGAGGAGGTCGGCAGCCTCCGCGAGGTCGCCCTCATCCTCAGCGAACCGAAGAACGAGATCGTCGTCCACTGCCCCGTCCGCCGCGACGATGGCCGCTGGGAACTGCTCGAGGGCTACCGTGTCCAGCACAACAACATCCTCGGCCCCTACAAGGGCGGCATCCGCTACCACCCGGAGGTCAGCCTCGGGGACGTGAAGACCCTGGCCCTGCTCATGACCCTGAAGTGCGCCCTCTACCAACTCCCCTTCGGCGGGGCGAAGGGCGGGCTCAAGCTGGACCCGGCCGCGCGCAGCCCCTCCGAGCTCATGCGGGCGACCCGGCGGTTCACCTCGGCGCTCGGGGTGAACATCGGCCCGGACTACGACATCCCGGCCCCCGACATGGGAACCAACGCCCAGGTCATGGCCTGGATGGCGGACACTTACATCAACTTTGCCGAGATCAGCCAGAAGGTGAGCGCCCGCGGGGTGGTCACCGGCAAGCCGCTCTCCTTCGGGGGCTGTGCCGGCCGGGAGTCGGCCACCGGCCAGGGCGTCGTCAACGTTCTCCGGGTCCTCCTGCCCGGCCGCGGCGAGAGCCTCCGCGGGCAGACCGCGGCCCTCCTCGGCTTCGGGAATGTCGGCTCCTGGACCGCCCGCCTCCTCGAGGCGGAGGGCGCCCGGGTGGTCGCCGTGCTCGACCATACCGGCGGGGTCCGGCGGGCCGAGGGCCTCGATTGCGCGGCCCTCGCCCGGTACGCCGCCGAGCACCGCGGCGTGGCCGGCTTCTCCGGGGGCGAGCCCCTCGCGGAAGAGGCCTTCTACCGCACGCCGGTCGACCTGATGATCCCGGCCGCCCTCGAACAGATGATCGACGCCGAGCGGGCCGACTGGCTCGCCTGTCGTTATCTCGTGGAGGCCGCCAACGCCCCGACGACCCCCGCGGCGGAGGATCTCCTCCAGCAGCGCGGCGTGGAAATCCTCCCGGCCATCCTCTGCAACGCCGGCGGAGTCGTAGTGAGCTACCTCGAGTGGCGGCAGAACCGCGAGGCGGAGACCTGGGAGGAGGCCACCGTCCAGCGCCACCTTTGGACCCGCGTCGAGCGTACCGCCGACCGGGTGCTCCAACGCTCCTCCCGTACCGGCCAGTCCCTCCGCACGGCTGCCTACGCGGAAGCCCTCGAGCACCTCAGCGAGGTCTACCAGGCCCGCAGCGTGTTTCCCTGAGGGAGGCACGGACCACCGCAGGCGGTGGGAATACCGAGTTCGGCCGATGCGGGCTCCCTCGCCTCTGCCATCACTTCGGACTCTTTCTGGCTCCCGGTGGAGCCACCGGGGGACCGGAAAGTGCCGGGAACGGTTTCGCCCCCTCGGATTCTCCGCTGTCTCCACCAAAACCGCAGGGAACCCCCCCGGGGCCGTGCGGGTGCGTACCCTCCCCTGCGAGGACTCGTCCGATCCGCGCAGGGAGCCCGGCAGGACGGCCCTTTCGTTTAATTTTTTCGCATGTTCCCCGCCGGGTTCCTTCTCCGTATCGGGTTTTGCGGCCCAAAAAAGCCGCGTTTTTGGAAAAAAACTGGCTTGACCCACCCCGCAACGTTCAAAATAAATAACACCATGACTACGCAACTACCCCCCCCAAACAGGATCCTCACCACCCTCAAGCACGCAGCCCTCTCCGGCGCAGTCTTCGTCTTGTCCGGACTCGCCGCCGGCAACGTGGCCGCCGCTGATGAACTGGAAACCATCGAGGAGCGCGGCGTGATTCGTATCGCCATGAGCGGCGCCTACCCACCGTTCAACTTTGTCAACGAGCAGAACGAGGTCGTCGGTTTCGATCCCGCGATTGGCGAAGCGATTGCCGAGCGCCTCGGGGTCGAGGCGGAAATCGTGACCACCGCTTGGGACGGCATCATCGCCGGCCTTCTCGCCCGCAAGTACGATGCGATTGTTGGCTCGATGACGATCACGGATGAGCGCGAGGAGGTCGTCGACTTCGTGGGCCCGTACTACACTTCCAAGCGCGCCGTGTTCACTCGGCCGGACAGCGGCATCACCAGTGTTTCCCAACTGGACGATGCCAAAGTGGGAGCAACCTTGGGCGAGACCCACGAGAAATGGGCGCGCGATCAGGGCTACACCGTGCGCACCTACAAGGGAATGCCGGAACTCTTGCTCGAATTGCAGAATGGCCGGATCGATGTTCTCGTCGCCGATTCCATCGCCGTAATTCTCGCCATGAAGCAGAGTGGCTATGAATTCGAGATGGTGGACGACCTGGAAACGGAGACCACCGAGATCGGGATTGCCCTCCGTAAAGGGAATCCGGAGCTGGCGCGAGCCATGCAGGAGGCCCTCGATTCTGTGATGGCCGACGGCACCTATCTGACCATCGCCGAGGAATGGGTCGGCGGTGACATTCGCTGATCCCTCCCAAGCCTTACCGGGGTGCGCCCGCGCGGCGCACCCCGGTCTTCTCCCGTCGCCCGATGACGACTGAGTATGCCCAGCTGACCTGGGAGGAGGTGCGCGCCGCGGACAAGGACCGCGTGATCCTTCTCAATGTATCGGCCACGGAGGACCACGGTCCCCATCTCCCCCTCGACACGGATGCAGTGATTGGGCAGGCCATTCTCGAGGGGGTCGCCGAACGTGCTCCCGAGGAGGTCTTTCTCGTCCCGCCCCTTCCGTACGGACTCAACGAGCACCACAAGGATTTTCCGGGAGTGATCTGGATCCAGCCGGAGACCCTTCTCGCCTTCCTCACCGACATCACCCACTCCCTCGCCCACCACGGATTCCGGAGGATCCTGCTGCTCAATTCCCATGGCTCCAACCACCCGGTGCTCGATCTGGCCGCCCGGAAAACGGTCATCGAGAGCGAGGTGATCTGTGTGGCGGCCTCGTACTGGAACCTCTGCAAGGACCGCCTCCGTTCGCTGCGCCGTTCCTCTCCCGGGGGCATCGCCCATGCCGGAGAAATGGAAACCGCCCTCTACGCGCACCTCCACCCCGACCGTGTGCACTGGGAACGGGCCGTCGACCGCAACCTGCACCGACCCGCCAGCCGTTTCTTTCACTTGGACCTCACCGAGGGCGGCGGGCGGGCAATGCTGATGCGCTGGTGGTCGGAGGAGTCACCGGATGGCACCATGGGGGAACCGACCCAAGCCGATCCCGCGACCGGACAACAGTTCCTCGAGGCTGCGGTGGAGGCTACCACGGCCCTTGTGCGGGAGATCCGGGCCCTGCCGATCCTTCCCCGCCGGGACCATCACTGAAGGGGCGATCATGGACACGGAACTTCTCCTGCGGGTCTATCCCTTCTTTCTCGAAGCCGCCTGGGTGACGATTCTCCTGTCGCTCTACACGACCCTCCTCGGTCTCTTCTGCGGCTCTCTCGGAGCCGCCTGTCGGCTTTCCCGGCTACGGTTCCTCCGCACCCTCGGAGTCGCCTATGTCAGTTTCTTCCGGGGCACCCCGGCGATTATCCAGCTGTTCCTGCTTTACTTTGGGGGGCCCCAGGTCGGGATCCAGCTCGATGCTTTCGAGGCCGGAGTGATTGGCCTCGGAGTGAACATTGGCGCGTACATGACCGAGACCATCCGCGGGGCGATCATTTCCGTGGACAAGGGCCAAGCCGAGGCAGCCCGCACCCTGGGGATGAGCCGGATCCAGTCCTTTCGCAAGGTCGTCCTCCCGCAGGCCCTCCGGCTGATGATCCGTCCCCTTGGGGTCAACATCAACGCACTCATCAAGGGTACCGCCCTCGTCGCCACGATCTCGGTCGTCGAACTCACCTACACGGCCCAGCGCTTCATCGGCTCCACCTACCGCCCCTTTGAAATGTTCCTCCTCGCCGGGGTTCTCTACATGATCATCATTTACCTGACGGGGCGCGGGATCGCCTGGCTCGACCGACGGGCCCGGATCGTCTGAGCGTCCGCTCAAGGAGCAAGCCATGGGTCTCGATTTCAGTGTGGTCCCTCCCTACCTCGACATCATCCTTATCGGGGCGCTCTGGACCGTCGCGCTCACCGTGGGGGCCGGTCTTCTCAGTTTCTTCGGGGGCATTTTCTTTGCCCTGATTGCGCTCTACACACCCGCGATCCTTCGCCTTCCCTTCCGGGCCTTTGAGTGGCTGTTCATGGGCACTCCGCTGCTCCTCCAGCTCTTCCTGATCTACTTTGGCCTCGTCCAGATGGGGGTCGATCTTCCCGCTTTCGTGGCGGGCCTCATCGGCCTCGGACTCCACTTCGCCGTCTACAACTCGGAAATTATCCAGGCGAGCATCCTTGCCGTCGACAAGGGCCAGATGGAGGCGGCCCGCACCCTTGGCTTCAGCCGTGCACAGGCACTGCGCAAGGTGGTCGTTCCACAGGCGGTCCGCGAGGTGGTCCCCCCCATCGGCAACAACATGATCGCCCTCCTCAAGGACTCCGCCCTCGTCTCGGTGATCGGGGTAGGCGAGCTCACGCTCTCGGCCCAGCTCGCCATCGGGAGGACCTACCGGCCCTTCGAGTTCTATTTGGTCGCCGCCATTCTCTACTACATCGTCAACCTCGGCATGGAGGCCGTCCTCCGCCGGCTGGAGCGACGCATCCGGCTCGCCCGCTGAGCGGGAAACCCCTTCCCAATATGGAGAAAAACCAACCATTCGTGGAAATCCGCCACGCGCGGAAGTGCTACGGCGATCTCGAGGTGCTCAAGGACATCAGCCTGACCGTCGACCGGGGCGAGATTGTCGCGATCATCGGACCCTCGGGGTCGGGAAAGAGCACCCTCCTCCGAGCGATCAACGATCTCGATCCACTCACCTCGGGTGAGGTCTGGCTGGAAGGCACCCTCGTCAACCAGGTCCTTCCCCACCACCGGTACGAAAAGCACATCAACCAGGTGCGGCAGGACATCGGCATGGTGTTCCAGCACTTCAATCTCTTCCCGCACCTGACCGTGCGGGGAAACATCACTCTCGCCCCCCGGATGTTGAAGGGCCTCTCATCCGAGGAGGCCGATCAGCTCGCGGTGGACCAGCTCGAGCGGGTGGGCCTGCTCGACCGCATCGATTTCTATCCCTCCCGACTGTCCGGCGGACAAAAGCAACGGGTAGCGATCGCCCGCGCCCTCGCCATGAAGCCTAAGGTCATGCTGTTTGACGAGGCCACCTCGGCTCTCGATCCCGAGCTCGTCGAGGAAGTGAACCTCGTCATGAAACGGCTCGCCGAGGAACACATGACCATGATCATCGTGACCCACGAGATGGCCTTTGCTGCCTCCGTGTGCGACCGCGTGATCTTTATGGACCACGGGGTGGCCATCGAATCGGGCCCCCCCGACCGGATCTTCCAGAATCCCACCGAGGAACGGACGCGCGCCTTCCTCAGCCGCCACCTCCGCAATTCCTGAACATGGACCCTCCCTCGCACCTCTTCTACCAGACCCGACAGCCACGACCCTTCCTCGACCGGGCAGAGGGCATCTACCTGTGGGACACCACGGGGAAGCGCTATCTCGACGGTTCCTCGGGGGCGATCATCTCCAACCTCGGCCATTCCAACCGTGCCGTTCTTGCCAAGATGAAAGCCCAGATGGACCGGGCCACCTTTGGCTATCGGCTGCATTTCCGCACGGAAATCTCGGAACGGCTCGCCGACAAACTCGCCAGCCTCATGCCCCCCGGGCTGGATCGGATCTTTTTTGTCTCCAGTGGATCCGAGGCGGTAGAGACTGCCGAGAAACTGGCACGACAGTTCGTCTGGGCAAGCGGCCAGGAAAACCGCTGGAAGATCATTGCGCGGGCTCCGGCCTACCACGGGGCCACCCTCGGTGCTCTCGCCCTCACCGGCGGGCGCAAATTTGCCGAACCGTTCGCACCGCTCTTCCAGGAGATGCCCCACATCCCCGCGCCCACCTGCTACCTCGACCGTGACTCCCTCTCCACGGAGGAGCGAGGCCTTCGGTACGCGGAAATGCTGCGGGAACGAATCGAGGAGGAAGGTCCGGAAACGGTCCTTGCCTTCATCATGGAGCCGGTCGGCGGTGCTTCCACCGGAGCCCTCGTCGCCCCGGACAGCTACTACCGCCGCATCCGTGAGATCTGTGATGAGTACGGGGTACTGCTCATCTACGACGAGGTGATGTCCGGCGCCGGCCGGACCGGCCGTTTCCTCGCTTGCGAACACTGGGAGGCCGTCCCGGACCTCATCATCATGTCGAAGGGACTGGGGGCGGGCTACGCTCCCCTCGGGGCGGTGGCGGCTCGCACCGACCTTGTCGGCACCGTCCTCGACAGCGGAGGCTTTCTCCACGGATTCACCTCCGCGGGCAACCCGCTCTCCTGCGCGGCCGGGCTTGCCGTGATCGAGGAAATGGAGGAACACGACATCATTGGCAACGCCGCGGTCATGGGTGCTCTTCTCAAGAAACGATTGAGTGCCCTGCGGGAGCGTTTTCCCTTTATTGGGGATGTCCGCGGGAAGGGCCTGCTCCTTGCCTTTGAGCTGGTCTCGGACCCCGAATCGCTCACCCCTCTTCCCAAGGAATGGAACGCCTTCACTGAACTGGTGGAGATCGCCTATGAACGCGGACTTATCCTCTATGCGCGCCGCACCCGGGGAGGAACCGAGGGCGACCACTTCCTCGTCTGCCCACCGCTGATCATCACCGCCGTGCAGATGGAAGAGCTGCTCGCCCTGCTCACGGAAAGCCTCGAGATCTTCGCCTCGCGGCACGGACTTCCCGTCTTCCACGATGCCGCTGCCGGATAAGCTCGAAGGGCTGGAGAGTGCCGTCGCGCGAATTCCGGATGGGGCGGTCCTCCTTGTCGGAGGCTTTGGGGTGCCGGGTACACCCTTCACGCTGTTGCGCGAGCTCGAGCGGCAGGGACAGCAACAGCTCACCCTCATCAGGAATGACGCCAACGAACCCGGCACCGGGATCGATCGCCTGCTGCGGTCCGGGCAGGTGCGCCGACTGGTCACCAGTCACATCGGCCTGAATGCGCACGCGATCGAGCGGATGAATGAGGGCAGCCTCGATGTGGAGTTCTGTGCCCAGGGAATTCTCGCCGAGCGTATCCGGGCCGGAGGCGCGGGGATTCCCGCGATCCTCACCGATGTCGGCCTCGGAACAGAGCTGGCCGCGGGAAAAACCATCGTGGAAGTGGAAGGCCGCCCCCTCGTCCTCGAGATGGCCCTCCGGGCGGATGTCGCACTCGTCCATGCCGCCACCGCCGACCCTTTTGGGAACCTTACCTACGCTGCCACCGCCCGCAACTTCAACCCTCCCATGGCGATGGCGGCGGATCGGGTCGTCGCGGAAACCGAGTCACTCGTCGCGCTCGGTGACCTCTCCGCCGAAAATGTGGAAACACCGGGTAGCTTCGTGGATGCTGTCGTCCCCCTTTCCGCCCTGACCGAAGACTATGGGATCGTCTGCCGCTAGCCTTGGAAACGCGCGCGAGCGCCTCGTCCGGCGAGCCGCCCGGGACATCGTGCCGGGATCGGTCGTGAATCTTGGGATCGGCTTGCCCAGCAAGGTCGCGGAATTCCTGCCCGCGGACTTCCCGGTCTGCCTGCACACGGAGAACGGATTGACCGGACTCGGACCGGCCGTCCCCCTGGAGGAGGCCGACCGCAACCTCATCGACGCCGGCGGTGCCTATGTAGGAACGGTTGCGGGCGCGGCGTTCTTCGACAGTGTCACCAGCTTCTCACTCGTCCGGTCCGGGCGGCTGGACCTCTCGATTCTCGGGGCCTTCGAGGTGGCTGCCAACGGGGACCTCGCCAACTGGAAGATCCCCGGCAAGTTCTCTCCGGGTCCCGGAGGAGCCATCGAGCTCGCCCAGAAAGCGAAGAAGGTGTGCATCGTGACCACCCATACGGATCGCCACGGGAATCCCAAACTCCTCCGGCAGTGTACCCTGCCCCGGACGGGAACAGCCTGCGTTGCGCGGGTCTATACGGATCTCGCGGTGATTGATGTGACCCCGGCGGGCTTTCTCCTCCGGGAGCGGGCGGAGGGGCGGACGGTGGAGGAAATTCGTGCCGCTACCGGAGCCCCCCTGCAAGTGGCCAAGGGTCCCCTTCCGGTTTTTTGATCCGCCATGACCGGCCCCCCCCTCGATTCCACCCTTGTCCGCCGCATCCAGCGTGCTGTGGACACCCTTTTCGAGCGCGAGATTGGCTTCCTCCGCGAGCTGGTTGCCCACCCCTCCACCCGGGGCAGGGAACAGGGAGCCCAGCAATTCATGGCCGAGGCCTTGTCCTCCCGCGGCCTCGTCGTGGACACCTGGGATCTCGATCTCGCTGAACTCCGCTCCCTTCCCGGCTTTTCCCCGGTGCTGACCGACTACGAAAACGCGCGCAATGTCGTCGGCATCCACCACAGCCGAAAGCGGTCGGGACGATCCCTCCTTCTCAACGGCCATGTTGACGTAGTCCCAACCGGACCCGTTTCCATGTGGGACTCCCCCCCCTTCGAGCCTACGCTCCGCGATGGGTGGTTGTACGGCCGGGGGGCTGGTGACATGAAGGCGGGCCTTGCCTCCAACCTCTTCGCCCTCGACGCGCTCCGCGCGATCGGTGCCCGGCCTGCGGCCGACCTGTACTACCAGTCCGTGGTCGAGGAAGAGTGCACCGGCAACGGCGCGCTCGCCTGTCTCGCCCGTGGTTACCGGGCCGATGCAGTCCTCATCCCGGAACCCTTTGGCGAACGCCTTGTACGCGCCCAGCCGGGAGTGCTCTGGTTCCGTATCCATGTCCGGGGGCGGCCGACCCATGTGGCGTACGCCGATGCTGGTGCCAACGCCATCGAGGCAATCTTCCCGTTGGTCGAGGCCCTTCACGCACTCGAAGCACGGTGGAACCAACCCGAGCGCCGCCACCCGGAATACCACGACCAGGACCATCCCCTCCACTTGAACATCGGTACTGTGAAGGGTGGCGACTGGACAAGTATGGTACCGGCCTGGTGCGTCCTCGAGGCCCGCATGGGTCTCTTTCCGGGGCAGGATCTTCGGGCGGCCCGAGCGGAGATTGAGGAGACCGTCCTAGCTGCCTCCCGGGAAAACTCCTTCCTGCAGGACAACCCTCCGGAAATCGTGGACCACGGCTTCCATGCCGAGGGCTACGCGCTCGGGGAGGACCAGCGGCCCCTCACCCGGGAGGCCATCAGGATTCTCGGCGAGGCCCACCGGGTGGCGAGCGGATCCCCCCTCGAACAGACGGCGATCACCGCGACCACGGACGCGCGGTTTTTTGGCCTCTACGGGGGAATGCCCACCCTTGTCTATGGGCCCAGGGCAGAAGACATCCACGGCTTCAACGAACGGGTGGAAGTGGAGAGCCTGCGCCGGGTCACCCAGTCGACGGCCCTCTTCATCGCGGGGTGGTGCGGGCTGGAGGAAGCGGAGGTTCGCCATGCGTGAGGCCGTCATTGTCTCAACGGCCCGCACGCCCATCGGCAAGGCCTACCGTGGCGCCTTCAACAATATCGAGGTTCCCTTGCTCGGGGCTCAAGCTCTGCGGGAAACCCTGCGGCGCGCGGGGCTGGAAGGCCCGGAAGTCGAAGAAGTCGTCCTCGGCTCCGCCCTCACCCAGGGCTCCGCGGGGGTCAATCTGGCCCGCCACACGGTGCTCGCCGCTGGACTCCCGGAAACGGTCGCCGCAGCGACCGTTGACCGCCAGTGCGCCTCTGGATTGGACGCCATCGCAATCGCGGCCCAGCGCATTGTCAGCGGAGGGGTCGAGGTGGCCGTGGCCGGCGGTCTCGACAGCATTTCCCTCGTCCAGAACGACCGGTGGAATGACTTTCGCTACCGCACTCCCGGGGTCCCCGAAGACTACTACCTCTCCATGATCGAAACAGCCGAACGGGTGGCCGCTCGGTATGGGGTGACCCGTGACGCCCAGGATGACTACGCCCTGCAGAGTCAGGCAAGAACGGCCAACGCACAACAGAGGGGACTCCTCGACGAGGAAATCGTACCGGTGGAAACCGTGCAAATCGTCCTCGACAGGGAAACGGGCCAACGGTCGGAGATGCACCGCCGAGTGGAAAGGGACGAGTGCAACCGACCGTCGACGACCGCCGAGGCCCTTGCCGCCCTCCTGCCGGTACAGGGACCCGGGCACACCGTGACCGCGGGCAATGCCTCGCAGCTCTCCGACGGGGCCGCCGCCTGCGTGCTCCTCTCCGCGGAGGAAGCTCGACGGCGCAGCCTGCAGCCCCTCGGAGCCTTCCGAGGTCTCGCGGTTGTCGGGGTGCCGGCTGCGGAAATGGGGATCGGTCCGCTCTACGCAATCCCTCGCCTTCTTGAGCGAACAGGACTCACCCGGGAGCAGATTGGCCTCTGGGAAATCAACGAGGCCTTTGCCGCACAGCTGTTGCCTTGCCGGGACCAACTCGGCCTCCCTCCCGACCGGCTCAACGTCCTTGGGGGGGCCATTGCATTGGGGCATCCCTACGGAATGAGCGGCGCGCGCATGGTGGGAACGCTCCTGCGGGAGGGACGACGACGCGGGATTCGCTACGGGGTCGCTTCGCTCTGTGTGGGAGGGGGGCAGGGAGCCGCGGGTCTCTTCGAAATTTTCTGAGGACGGGGGCCCGAACCGCCCAGGAATCGGCCGGAGAGTGTCCGTGCCACTCCCGCTTTTTCCGGGATCCCGCTCTCCAAAGACTCCGGGAAGACCTCTCCCCCGCCGCCGCCCGGGCGGAAGCGATCCCCCCGGGCAGCGGCGGCGAATCCTCGGGGACGAGGACTAGGCGAGGGACTCGCGGATCCGGGCCAGTTGTGCGCGGCGTTCCTTCCGGGCGGCGAGGGCCTCTTCCATGGTGACGGAGACGAAGCGGACTTCGGCGTTGGGCTGGAGCTGGCCGATCAGGTCCATGTCCGCGGAGATGACCGCGCCGAGGGTGAAGTAGCCCCCGCCGGAGACGGCATCGCGGTGCAGGACAATCGGCTCGGTCCCGCCCGGGACCTGGATGGACCCGTAGGGATAGCAGCCGTCGACGATGTTGGAGGGATCGGAACCGGCCCCGAAGGGTTGTTCCCGCGGCTCGAAGGCGAGCGGCCGGCCCCCGCGGAAACGGTAGCCCATGCGGTCGGCCTCCGGGGCGACCTTCCAGGTGTCCTCGAAGAAGGAGCGGCCGGCGCCCTCCGTGAGAAGGCGCCAGTAGAGGCCGGGGAGGACGCGCAACTCCGTGTGGGTGCCGGGCACCCGGCGGAGCTCCTCGGGCAGGTGGCGGCCCTCGGCGGGAGGGTTCGCCCCGGAGGCGGCCGGGAGCATGTCCCCCGCGGCGAGGGGCCGCCCCTCGATCCCGCCCTGCGCCCCGATCACGTAGGTGCTGCGGCTGCCGAGGTACTGGGGCGTGCGGATGCCTCCGGAGACCGCCAGGTACGCCCGGGCCCCCTCCTGGAGGTAGCCGAAGGAGAGGGTCTGGCCGGCCTTCACCCGGAAGGCAGTCCAGCACTCCCGCTCCTCCCCGTCCACCCGTGGCGGCAGGGTCGCCCCGGTCACGGCGACGGTGGCGTCCGCCTCGAACTCGAGCTGCGGGCCGAGGAAGACGGACTCGAGGACCGCCTCGCTTTCCTCGTTGCCGACGAGAAGGTTGGCCGCCCGCGCCGCCATCCGGTCCATGGCCCCGGAAATGGGGATGCCGAGGTGGAAGTACCCCGGGCGTCCGAGGTCCTGGATGGTGGTGAGCAGTCCGGGATGATTGACCTTAATTCCCATAGAGGGCCTCCAGCAGTTGGGCGTTGTAGGCATCCGGGCCGGCCTTGAAGGCCTCGAGGTCGAAACCGACCTCCCGGATGCGCGGTTCGAATTCGTTCTTCTCGACGAGCGCGCGGGTCGCATCGTACTCCGCGCGGTCGATGGGGCGGTACTTGACGATGTCGCCGGGCTTGAAGAAGACCATGAAGTCGCGGAGGTAGGAGACCTCCTCGAGCGGGTCGTAGATCGGCATGGGGGTGATCCCGAACATCTGGTAGCCCCCGGCCCCCCGCACGGAATAGGTGCAGGAGAAGCAGCCGCCGTAGCCGACCGTCAATTTCGGCGTGTCCGTGCGCGGGCGGAGGTACTTGGGGACCTGCAGCTGGCGGGAGCGCTCGACGAGCTGGTACTTGAAGGGCAGCCCGGAGACGAAGCCGACCATGGAGACGAACCAGGGCGCGGAATGGTGGGCCTCGATGAAGGCCTCCACCGAGCCGAAGCCGTTGATGCGGGCGGCGTACTCGAGGTCGGTCCCCTCGGGATCCTGGTGCCGCTCCCGGAAGCGCATGAGGGTCTCGTGGGTCCACGGGTCCTGGTAGTAGACGGGCATCTCGATGATGCGGGTCCGCAAGCGCTTCTCGGCCGACTCGGTCTGCGCCTCGAGGCTCTTCATGCGCGCGAGCATCTCCTCCGGATGGATGACATCCGGGTCGAAGCGGACCTGCATGCTGGCGTTGGCCGGGCAGATCTCGGTGACCCCTTCGATCTCCGCCTCGCGGATCAGGTTGGTCAGGGAGAGCCCCTTGAAGAAGGCGTCGAGCGACATCTCGTCGTCCATCTCCACGAAGATGTGCTCGTCGCCCCCGAATGTGTAGCGTGTGTTCATCGCGTTGTCGTCTCCGTTGGGGCCGCTCCGGCCTCCTCGAGGAGTCCGGGCAGCCGTTGTTCCAGCCATTGGGTATCGAAGCGGAGGGCCCGCACGTCGGGATCCTCCACGAGGAGGGAAAAGAGTCCGGCAGTGGTCACCACGGGCGCCGTGTCCAGCTCCCCGAGGGCCGCCCGCAACCGCCCGAGGGCGTGCTCCCGGTCGAGGTCGTGGACAATCAACTTGCCGAGGAGGGAGTCGTAGAAGGGCGGAATGTCGTAGCCCGGGTAGAGGAGGGTGTCGAAGCGCACCCCCGGCCCGCCCGGCAGCCGGAGGTGGTCCACCCGGCCGAGGGAGGGGAAGAACTGGTTCCGGTAGTCCTCCGCGTTGATGCGCACCTCGATGGAGTGGCCGCGCAGGACGACCTCCTCCTGGCGCAGCTGGAGTCCCTCGCCGCCCGCGATGCCGAGCATCGCCCGGACGAGGTCGACCCCGGTGACCATCTCGGTGGTGGGGTGCTCCACCTGCAGCCGCGTGTTCATCTCGAGGAAGAAGAAATCCCCGGTGCGGTCGTCGTAGATGAACTCCACGGTGCCCGCCCCGGAGTAGCCGATTCCCTCGGCGAGGCGGGCGGCCGCCGCGCAGAGTTCCTCCCGCTTTTCCGGGGTCAGCGAGGCCGAGGGCGCCTCTTCCCAGACCTTCTGGTGGCGGCGCTGCAGGGTACACTCCCTTTCGAAGAGGTGGATCGCCCGCTCGCCGTCGCCGAGCACCTGCACCTCGATGTGCCGGGCCCGCTCGATGTATTTCTCGAGGTAGATCCCCCGGTCGCCGAAGGCGGCCTCTGCCTCGGCCTGGGCCCGCAGGGCCTGATCGCGCAGTTCGGCGGCGTCGTGGACCACGCGGATGCCGCGCCCTCCGCCGCCGGCGGCGGCCTTGATCATGAGGGGGTAGCCGATCTCCCCGGCGAGGCGGGCGGCCTCCTCCGGGTCCTCCACCCGGCCCTCACTGCCGGGCACGACCGGGACCCCGGCCTCCGCGGCGGTGCGCCGGGCGGCGGCCTTGTCCCCCATCCGGCGAATGGTGTCGCCGGTGGGCCCGACGAAGACGAGGCCGGCCTCCCGCACCTCGTCGGCGAAGGCGGCGTTCTCGGACAGGAAACCGTAGCCGGGATGGAGGGCATCCGCCCCAGAGCGCTCCGCGGCCGCAAGGATTGCGGCGGGGTCGAGGTAGGATTTCCGGACGGGCGGCGGACCGATGATCTCCACCTCGTCGGCGAGGCCGGCGGCGAGGCTGTCCCGGTCGGCCTCGCTGGCCGCGAGCACGGTGGCCAGCCCGCGCTCCCGGGCAGCCCGGAGGAGGCGGACGGCGATCTCGCCGCGGTTGGCGATGAGCAACTTGCGCAGGGGCATGGGGAAGCGGGGCGCGGGGAAATCGCCGTCAGGCCGAGGTGAGGGATGCGAGGACCTGCCCGGCGGTGACCGCGCCCTCGTTCTCCACGAGAAACTCGGTGATGGTGCCGGCCTGCTCGGCCTTCACCTCGTAGAAGGTCTTCATGACCTCGACGAGGCCGATGACCTCCCCGACGGCGACGCTGTCGCCCGCCTCCTTGAAGGGGGGCTGGTCGGGGGCGGGCCGGCGGTAGAAGACGCCAGGGACGGGGGCTTGGATGGATGCGTTCGACATAAGAGCGGTTCCTCGGAGGGGTTGTTGATCGATCGGGGTTGGTTGGGGATGAAAACTTCGACGAGCCCAGTCGGTGGGAGAAGAGACCTTCCGCTCAGTCGGAGGCGACGATCCCGTGGATGGTCCAGGCGACCTCGACGGCCCCGGGCGTGTCGCTGTGCACGCAGATCGCCTCCGGGCGGACGGGGACATCCCGGCCGCTGGCCGACCGAGTGAGGCCCTCGTCGAGGGCCCGCTGGACCCGCTCGGCCGCCCACTGCGGATCGACCGCGTCGTGCTTGCGGGTGATGATGACCTTGCCCTCGTCGTCGTACTCGAGGTCGGCGTAGAACTCGGCCACGAAGGGGATCCCGCGGGCGGTGTACACGGTCTCGTGCAAGGTGTGGGGCATCCCGTAGAGGGGCACGCCGTAGACCTCGGCCGCGTCACAGATGGCATGGGCTACCGCTTCCTCCCGGGCGGCCATCCCGTAGAGGGCACCGTGCGGCTTGATGTGGTTCAGGGGGAGGCCCTGCTCCCGGAGGAAGGCGGAGAGGGCCCCCACTTGGTAGAGCACCAGGGCGGTGATCTCTTCGGGCTGCATCTGCAGGGGGCGCCGCCCGAAGCCCTGCAGGTCGGGCAGTCCGGGATGGGCCCCCACCTTCACTCCGTGCTGCCGGGCGAGGGCCACGGTGTTCCGCAGGACGACGGGATCCCCGCCGTGGAATCCGCAGGCGGCGTTCGCCACCGTGATCCACGGCATGATTTCCTCGTCCGCCCCGAAGGAGTAGAGCCCGAAGCTCTCTCCCATGTCGCAATTGATCTCGGCTTTCATCGTTTCTCTTGGGGGGTTCAGGGGGTCCAAAGGTCCGGAAAAGGGTTCGCGGGGGTGCAAAGCAGCCGTCAGGCCCGGTCGGCGGCCATCAGGCGGAGGCGGTACTGGTCGGCGATGACGGCGACGATGAGGAGGACGCCCACCACGACCGTCTGCAGGTAGGACTGGATCTGGGCGAGGTTCATGCCGTTGCTGAGCAGCCCGATGAAGAGGGCACCGAGCACGACATTCTCGAGCCGGCCGACCCCACCCCGCAGGCTGACCCCGGCGATCACGCAGGCGGCGATCGACTCGAGGGCGAGCGAGGAACCGATGTTGGCTTCCCCGGTCTCCAGCCGGGCGGTCAGGAGCATCCCGGCGATCGCCGCAATGAGCCCGCAGAAGAGATAGGCGAGGAAGAGGATCCTCCGGGAGGGGACCCCGGAAAGTTCGGCCGCCTGGATATTGGCCCCGACGGCGTAGAAGTAGCGTCCGGTGGCGGTGCGCGAGACAAGGAAATAGAGGAAGACGATGAGCAGGATGGCGACGAAGACCGGAGAGGGGATGCCGAGGAGGCTCCCGAAACCGAAAGCGTCGCTGAAGGCGAAGGGCATCCCGTAGACGGGCACGCCCCCGGTCAGGAAGAGGGCGATCCCAAAGCCGACCGAGGCCATCCCGAGGGTCATCATGAAGGGGGAGACCCGGAAGAGGGCCACCCCCAGCCCGTTGATGGCCCCGATGAGGCCCCCGGCAGCAATCCCGGCGAGACAGCCGAGGGTGATGACGAGGAAGGTCGCCTCCGGCAGGGCGGCGTGCAGGGCCGCCATGGCGAGGGCCCCGACCACCGAGGTCACCGCGACAATCGTACCGACGGAGAGGTCGAAGCCGCCGGTCAGGAGGGCGAACATCTGGCCGACGGAGACGAGGACGAGGTAGCTCGACTGGCGGACCACATTCAGGAGGTTCCGCTGGGTGAGGAAGTTCTCGGAGAGCCAGGTGAAGATGACGAGCGCCCCGATGAGGAAGAGGGGGAGCACGCCCAGCCGCAGGAAGACCTGCTTGGCCCAATGACCCGGACCCCTCCGGCTCTCCTCTTCCCTACCCTCTCGCTGTGCGGAATCCGTCATGATGCTAGGCAACCTCTCGCTCGAAAAAGTGCTGGAGAACGTTCTCCTGGGTGATTTCCTCGCCCACCAGGTGGGCCTTGATTTCCCCGCGGTAGAGGACATACGCCCTCCGGGAAAGGTGGAGAACCTCGGGAAGGTCCGAGGAAATCACGACCACCGCGGCGCCCTCCTCGCAGAGCTCGGCGAGAAAGCGGTAAATCTCCGTGCGGGTGCCCACGTCCACGCCCACGGTGGGCTCGTCGAAGACGAACAGGCGGAAGTCGCGGGTCAGGCTCTTCGCCAGCAGCACCTTCTGCTGGTTCCCCCCGGAAAACTGGGAGACCGGGCGTTCGATCCGCGGGGGCTGGAGCTGCAAGCGGGCGGCCAGCTCCGCCGCGGTGTCCCGCTCCTTGCCCGTGCGGAGGAACCCACCCCGTCGGTAGGCGGCGGTCCCGATCGCCGGGAGGAGGATATTCTCCCGCACGCTCCGGTTCATGAGGAGCCCCTCCGCGCGGCGGTCCGGCGGACCGTAGAAAAAGCCCCGCCGGATCATCCGCCGGGGCGACTGCCCGTTGACCTCCTCGCCGAGAAAGACCACCCGGCCGGAGGCGATCCCATCGAGGCCGTAGCAGGCCCGCAGCAACTCCGACTTCCCGGAGCCGACGAGCCCGGCCAGCCCGACAATTTCCCCGGCGTGGACCTCCAGCGAGGCGTCCCGCACATGGCCACTCCGCGTGGTCAGGCCCTCCACGCGGAGGACCTCCGCGCCGGGCGAGAACTCGATGGACGGGAAGATCTGGTCAATGACGCGTCCGGTCATCAGGCGGACGAGCTCCTCCTCCGAGGTGGAACCCGCGTCCACGGTCTCGATTTTCCGGCCGTCCCGCAGCACGGTCACCCGGTCCCCGATCTCGCGGATCTCCGCCATCCGGTGGGTGATGTAGAGGATCCCCGCGCCCTTCGCCTGCAGCTTCCGCACGAGGGCGAAAAGGCTCTCCGTCTCCCGCTCGGTGAGGGAGGCGGTCGGCTCGTCGAGGATGAGTACGGAGACCCGGGAACGGAAACCCTTGGCGATCTCCACCATCTGCTTCTCCGCCCGGGTCAGGGTCTTCACCTTGCGCTCCGGCCGGAGGGGGAACTCGAGGCTCTCCAGCAATTCCCGGGCCCGCCGCCGGGCGGCCTTCCGGTCGAGGAAGGGTCCCCGCTTCAGCTCGTTCCCGAGGAAGAGATTCTCCTCGATGGTGAGCTCCTCCACGAGGGAGAATTCCTGGAAGACCGCACTGATCCCGTGCTCCCGGGCGTCGTGCACGCTGTGCAGGCGTACCTCCTCCCCCCGGAGCTCGATGCTCCCCTCGTCCGGAGCGTGCACGCCGGCGAGCGTGGCGATGAGGGTCGACTTGCCCGCGCCGTTCTCCCCGAAAAGCACGTGCACTTCACCGGCCCGGAGGTCGAGATCCACCCGGTCGAGCGCCCGGACGCCGGGGAAGGTACGGGTGAGGCCCCGAACCCGGAGGATCGGGGCCTCTTCACCATTCCACACCATGCGGGTAGGCCGTTTGGCTCGCCTGCACTCGTCCGGAAGCGATGGGCTTTGCCCGCGGACCGTGCTTCCTCAGTCCGTGGAGAACTGGGGACGGAAGCCGTCCGGGGCGAGCGCCGCGTCCCGGTCAAAATTGCCAACGTTCTCGCTGTCCACGATGTAGAGCTGCGGGCCGACATGCGGGAGAAACTCCTTCTCCTCGAGAATCCGCACGGCCTGGTCCACCGCGATGCGGCCCTGCAGGACGGTCGAGTCGGTCGGTGCCCCGAGGATCTGCCCGCGGCGAATCCCGCGGTACACTCCGGGCGTGAAGTAGTAGGACATGATGTCGATCTGCTCGTCCAGCCCCCGGGAACGGAGATAGCCGGTGGCGGCCTCCGCGGTCACGGCCGTTCCCACGATGTAGTCCACTTCCGGATTCGCCTCCACAGCATCCTCGACGAGACTCAGCTGGGCCTCCTTCCCGGTGTCCCCGTAGCGGGTGTCCACGATTTCGATCGCGCTGCCCTCGATGCCGTTCTGGAAACCGACATTGCCCGCTTCCACCCAGCCGGCGCCGGAGGGTCCGGGAAACCAGGCCACGCGGACGGTTTCCGATCCGGCCGGATGCTTCTCCGCGAGGTACTGTCCCGCCCGGAAGCCCATCTCCCCGAAGGAGACGAGGGACTTCGCGCTCAGCTCGGGGGAACTGATCCCGTTGATCACATCAATCACCGGAATGCCTTCCGCCCGGACTTCGCTGACGACATTGTTCAAGCCGTCGGCGGAAATCGCCCCGATGATGACCGCGTCGGCCCCGCCGGCTACGCAGTCCTCGATCTGTGAAATCTGGGTGTTCAGCTCAGTGTAGCCGCCCGCTTCCACGATCCGGGCGTTCACCCCGAGACGCTCCGCCTCGGCAATGACCCCGTAGTTCACCGCCAGCCAGTAGGCGTCCTTCATGTGCGGGAAGGAGACGCAGAGATCCCAGGCCTGTTCCGCCGACTCCAGCGGGGCGTAGTCCACCTGCGTGCGCGGACTGTTCATGTCGAAGGCCGGCTCCCAGACATCCACGGTGACGGGATACCACGAGGCGGTCGCGGCCGAGGCGCTGAGCGCGAGCGCACCGGCAAGGAGACCGGCCCGCGCGAGGGGGGTGGGGGGTAGTTGGGTTCGCATGGTGATAACTTTTTTGAACATACAAGGAGAGGTCAAGGCCGATTTCTTTGGGTTCCACAGTAAGCCCAAAAAAACGCTTTCGCGCTTCCCTAAGCCACTGTACGGCGGTCCAAGGGAGCAAATGCGATGCCATTATTATGAACGGTTTCCTTCTTTTTCTAAAACCCCACCACTCCCCGCCCGCAGCGGCATCGCTTCCCCCTCTCGATCCGGCCTTGCGCCGGTGGTGGCCGGCGCGCTCCCCGAGTGTTGCCGGCGTTCGCCCTCCCCCACCCTCGCGTCGCCGGCCCTGCCTCCGCCCCCGGAGGAGGAGGGCGCGGGCTGAGCCCCGCGCCCTCCGGCCCGCGTGCGGGGACTACCGGAGGACCTCCCCGGTACGGGCATCGAGGTAGGCCTCGACCTCGAAGCCGTCCTCGTTGCGCATCTCGAGTTCGTAGACCCCCCGGTAGCGTTCGATTTCGAGGACCCGGTAGCCCCGGCTCTCCATGTCGGCGAGGATTGCCGAGGCGGGGAGGCCGGCGGCACGGGGTCCCTCGTGGCGGGAGGGTCCACCTCGTTGGTCCCCGTTCCCGCGCCCCGGGCGGTCGTCCCGGTCCCGATCCCCGCGCTCGTAGCGCTCGTCCCGGTCCCGATCCTTGCGCTCGTAGCGGTCGTCCCGGTCCTGGTCGAGGATCTCGCCGGTGCGCGGATCGAGCTCCATCTCCCAGAGCTGGCCTTCCCGGTCGAGGACTTCGACCTCGTAGCGCCGATCGTCCGGTTCGATAGCGAGCACGCGGTAGTCGTCCGCTTCCAGCTGTGCGGCAATCTCCCCGAGGGGGAGCGCATCCGCCGGCAGGCGGCCGTCCCCGTCGCGGTCGTCGGAGGAGGCAAAGGCAAGGCCGGTGGCGAGGAGGGACCCTCCGGCGAGGAGGGAGAGGAGCGTACGGTGGGTTGTTTTCATGGGTATTCCTTGGTTGGAGGTTGGTTGATGGACTGCGAAGGCGGAGGTTGTAGCACAGAACCACTGACGGCAGGCTGACGCGGCGTGTCAGCCTCCTGTCAGGAAGAATCCCCTATCCTCGGCGCCGTGAAGCGCTGCCTCCGCCTCCTCCTCCTCGCGCTCTTCGTGGTCGGCCCGTCCTTGCTCGGCGATGGGGACGAAGACGGGGACGAGGATTGGGAGGACGACGGACGCCGGGACCACGAGCGGGCCCGGCGGGCCTTGGAGGAGGCGGACCTCCGGCCTCTCGCGGAGATCCTCGCCGCCGTGGAGAAGGACGGGGACGCCCGGGTGATCGAGGTGGAGCTGGAGAGGGAGCGAGGTCGTTTCCTCTACGAGCTGAAGGTCCTCACGGGCAAGGGGCGGCTCGTCGAGCTGGAAATCGATGCTTCCAGCGGGGCCATCCTCGAGCGGGAGAGGGCCGACGAGGACGAGGACGGCTGGACCTCCGCGCGAAGGGAAAGGGAATGGGAGGAACGCGAGCGCGCCAAGGAAAAGGAAAAGCGCTCGGGCCGTCCGCGGGGACGGGAGCGTCAGCTTCGGGAGGACGGGGCCGGAAAATCCCGGCGCGGGGGCGAGGGGACGGCTCCGCCCGGGCCGGGGTCCGCCCGCGGGAAGGACTCCGGGACCACTGATCGTCCGGGCGAGGACGCCGCCGGGTCGGCCTCGCCGGAGCACGCGGAGGGGGCGGCCAGCGATTCCGCCCCTACCGGGGAGGAGGGAAACGACGAATGAGGACGCTGGTCGTCGAGGATGATCCGGCCATCGCGGCGGACCTCTGTCACGCGCTGGAGAAGGCGGGCTTCCGCACGGAGGCGTGCGCCGACGGGGAAGAAGCCTGGTTCCTCGGGGACACCGAGGACTTTGACCTCGTCGTCCTCGACCTGGGCCTGCCCCAGCTCGACGGGCTGACCGTCCTGAAACGCTGGCGGGCCAACGAGCGCACCCTGCCGGTCCTCATCCTGACGGCCCGCGGGGCCTGGACGGAACGGGTCGAGGGAATCGAGGCGGGGGCGGACGACTATCTCCCCAAGCCCTTCCGCATGGAGGAGCTGGTCGCCCGGGCGCGGGCCCTCGTCCGACGGGCCGCCGGCCACGGCGCCTCCCAACAGGTGCACGGGAGACTCCGGCTGGACACCAATCTCATGACCGTGACCGTCGACGGCGTGCCCCGGGAGGTCACCTCCCTCGAATACCGCCTGCTCGCCTACCTGATGCTCCACCGCGACCGGGTGGTGCCCGCCGCGGAGCTGCTCGAGCATCTTTACGGGGACAGCGACGGCCGCCAGGGCAACGCCCTCGAGGCCCTGCTGTCCCGCCTCCGGCGCAAGCTCGGCCCCGGGATTGTGGCGACCCGGCGGGGTTTTGGCTACGGACTCGGACCCCCCGCCGACCCGGCATGAGCTCCTCCCTCCGCCTCCGTCTCGGCCTCGCCGGGAGCGCGGCCGTGCTCCTGGCCCTCGCCCTCGCCGGGATCGGACTCACCGTACTCTTTGGGGCCCATGTCGAGCGGCAGGCTCTTGCAGAAATGTCCGTGCACCTCGATCAGGTGCTCGCCGGACTGGAGCGACAGCCCTCGGGCGAGCTCGATGAGGTGGACCCTCCCGCCGATCCCCGCTTTGCCCAGCCCCTGAGCGGGTTGTACTGGCAAGTCGACCTTCCCGAACGGATCCTCCGCTCCCGTTCCCTCTGGGATTTCGTGCTGGTCACGCCCCCGGAACCGGATCGCCCGGGAGCCCGCGCCCGGGCGGTTCTCCCGGGCCCCGGGGAGGAGGAGCTCCTCGTGCTCCACCAAACCCTCCGCCTCCCGGAAAGACTCGGCAGCGTCGAGGTCACCGCAGCCGTCGCCCGGGACCGCGCGGCCCTCCTCGCCGCCCGGCGGGGATTCGCCCGGGAAATGCTGCCCTACCTGCTGGTGCTGGCCCTCTTCCTCATCGGGGCGGGCTGGCTGCAGCTGGCGGTCGGCCTCCGCCCGCTGCGCCGGCTCGGGGAACGCGTCGCCGCCATCCGCTCGGGAGAGCGGGACCGGCTCGGCTCCGGTGATCCCCGGGAGGTCCGCCCGCTCACCGAGGAATTCGACGCCCTTCTCGCCGCCCGCGAGGAGGAGGTCGAGCGCGCCCGCCGCCGGGCAGCCGAACTCGCCCACGGCCTGAAGACCCCCTTGCAGGCCCTTCTCGGCGAGGCCGACCGCATCCGCCGGGCGGGGCAACCGGAAAGCGCCGCCCACCTCGAGCGGATCGTGGGCTCGCTCCGCCGCCAGGTGGACCGCGAGCTCGCCCGCACCCGCGTGCGGGGCAGGCCGGCGGGGAGCGGACGCGAGCCGGCCCGGGTCCTGCGCGGCGTGGTCGACGTACTCCGGCGCACGCCGGAGGGGGCGGGCCTGGAGTGGGCAGTCGGCGGGGACGAGCTTTCCTCGTTTCCCCTGCCCGCGGAGGATCTCGCCGAGGGGGTCGGGGCACTCGCCGAGAACGCCGCCCGGCATGCCCACTCCCGGGTGGAGATCCACTTGGCCTCTCCCTGCGAAGGCTGGCGGGAGGTCCGGATCGAGGACGACGGGCCCGGAATTCCCCCGGCGCGGCGGGCGAGTCTCCTCCTCGGTAAGAACGAACCGGGCACCGAGGATTCCCCAGGGCTGGGGCTGGCCATCGCGAGGACCATCGCCGAGGAGGCGGGAGGGCAGCTGGTGCTGGAGGACTCCCCCCTCGGCGGCCTCTCCGCCCGCCTGCAGCTACCGCTGGCCTGAGGGGCCGCGCGGGCAACTGGCCCGGCGGGCTCGGACGAACTCAGGCCTTGGGCCGCTGACGCAGGGCCGCCATGCCACCATCCGCCGACCAGACCTGGCCGGTCACCCATTCGGCCTCGGGTCCGCTCAGCCAGAACAGCAGGGAGGCGATGTCCTCGGGTCGGCCGATCCGCCCCAGCGGGTGCATGCCCGCGGAAACCTGCCGGGCCTGCTCGCTGCCGAGAAGAGGGGCCGCCATCGGGGAGTCCACCATGCCGGGGGCCACGGCGTTTACCCGGACCCCCCGCGGGGCGTAGGTCGCCGCTGCCGAGCGGACAAGGCCGTTGATCCCGGCTTTGGCGGCCGCGATCGCCTCGTGGTTGGGGAGGCCGGCCATGGCGGCCACCGTACTGACGAGGGCAATGGAGCCCCCACCCGCCTTCATCATCGGACGGACCGCCGCCCGCAGGCCATAGAAGGCCGAGTCGAGGTTGAGACGGAGAGTCTCCGACCACTCCTCGTCAGTGGTGCTGTGGGCGGGCTTGAGGAGAATCGATCCCACGCAGTGGACGTAGGCGTCGAGCCGACCGGTCCTCTCGAGGATTTTCGCGGCCACCGCATCCACCTGGGACGAGACGCGCGCGTCCGCCGCATAGCTGATCCAGGAGGGCTGGTCCGCCACGAGCCGGGAGAGCTTCTCCTCGCTCCGGCTGTAACCGGCCACCTGCCAACCAGCCTTCGCGAAGAGCTGGGCCGCCGCGTTGCCAATGCCCCCGGTGATCCCGGCGATGAGTACGGTGGGTTGGTCCGCCATAAGGCAGAGGAGGAACCGGGACCCTGCAAAGCGCAAGCAGGGAGACGGGAATTGCCGAGGCCCTGGATCCCTCGATCCAACCTAGCTGGCTCGGATCACCGGTTCGTTCGAATCGCTGGAGCTTGGACCAAGTTCCGCAGTGATTCGGGCTGCCTTATTGGCAATCAGTGCCCTCTGGTAAAATCCAGCATCCATACTCATGCATTCGAGAAAGACTTGGAGCCCACGGAGCAATCGCAGTCGATAGGAATCAAAAAGACGGGGACAAGGTCACCGGGTCAGGGCACGATGCGCAGGTCGAGGGGGCCGAAGACTGAACCGCCCTGGGTGACCTGCACCGGCCCCGATCACTCCTTTTCCGGCCAGCCTCCCGACCCATTTCCGTTACCGTTCAATCCCGATGAGCAAAGGCCACTGTTCGAAGAAGGCCGAACAATGATTCTGCGAGCGCCGTTGTCAGGTCCTGGATCGGAGTGACTGGTCTGAAACCCTTCGTAGAAACAGGGTTGGAGGCAAAGCAACTGCTGGATGAATGAACTTCAATCCCGTCCTGGCACCTACAATTTTTAGAGTTGCCAGAATGAGTTTCGTCACCGATTCCCTCGGGTGCATCCTTCTAGCTGACCCCTTCCCCCTCCACGCACTATGGCCGCTCTTATCTTCCTTCTCCTCCTCGCAACCCTGTTTGCGGCGACCCGTTCGGACCGTGGGTGGACCACGGTGCTTTTCCTGGTGACCTTCGTAGCGATGTTCTTCCTGTTCCTCCACCACGCGACAGACAAGCTCAACATCAATCTTTGAAGAAGGACGAAACCATGGCTGTCGCCCGCACCACCTACTTTCTCGCCCACATCTACTTGCTCGCCCTTCTGGGCGTACTCCTCGGAGCCTTCGGCGTTCAATTCGGATTCGGGGAGCTTCCCTGTCCCCTTTGCTACCTGCAGCGTATGGGCATGGCCCTCGCGGCCATCGGTCCCGCGCTCGTCATTCTGCACGGGGTCAAAGTACGCTTTTTCGGCATGACCATTGTCGCCGCGGCCCTCGGGGGATCCGTCTCCGTGCGCCAGATTTTACTGCACATTTGCAGCAGCACGGATCCGGGCTACGGCACCCCGGTGCTCGGCTTTCACCTTTACACTTGGGCCTTCATCGTTTTCGTCGTGATGACCGTCGTGAGTGCGATTCACCTGTGGATCCATGAAGAAGGAACGACCTACCGGCCTGAAAAGCTCGGTGGATTTTCCAAGTTTTGCCTCTGGCTCTTTGCAGCGGTCCTCGCAGCGAACGCCGTGATCGCATTCCTCGAAGCTGGGTTTCACTGGTACCTGCCGGGCAATCCGGAAGAATATCGGATTTTCCAGTGAGGCGAAGCTCGAGTTACACCATCTCACCCTCCGACAAGCCGACTGCCGACGGAGTCAGCGGCCAGGACAATTTGCAGCCTTCACCAAAGGGTGGCGGGGCTGGGCCACGACTGGTGCCTGACGCAGAATTGTCGCGGAGCCGTCCTGCAGGTCAGCCGTCGACAGGTTCGCCGGTCGCCTTCTCGTAACGGTCCGGCCAGGCACCCTCACCCTCCAGGACCGCCTCGAGCTCGGCGGCGAGGTCCGGGTCGAGCTCACGCAGCTTGGCGAGGTCCGCCTCCGCCTTGGCCGGCTCCCCCATTTGCACGAACAATTCGCCGCGGTACTCGAGGGCGATCCCGAGCTCGGGATCGAGTTCGAGGGCCCGGTTGTAGTGCTCGAGCGCCTTCGCAAAGTTTTCCTCCCCCTGCATCCGAAGGACGTAGGCGAGGTTGCTGTGCGCCTGCGGGAAGCGCTCGTCGAGGCCGAGGGCCAGCACGAAGCGCGCCTCTGCCTCTTGCCACTCGGCCTCCTGCATAAGGGCCCAGCCCTGGTTGTAGATCCGCTCGGCGGGGGTCAGGCCGTCCGCTCCGGAGGACTTGCGCTCGGGGGAGCCCACGGACTCTTCCGCGGGTTCGGACGATTCCTCCTCGTCGCCGCTCGAGATGGGCGGGCCGCCTCCCCCGAAGAGGAGAGCAGGAAGGAGGAGGGCGGACAGGAGGGGGAGCAAGCGACGCAGTTTCATACCCGCACCCGAGTCAGATGGGCCGGGAACGCAAGAAGCCGCACCGGAAAGGCGGGCGACCGCCCCGCCCCAACCGACCCGCTGCCTCGCAGCCCCTACTCGACCTCCTCGAGCCGACCGGTCCGCACGTCGTAGATGAAGCCGGTCACCGTAATGTCGCCTGGTACGAGGGGATGGGACCGGATGCGGGCAACATCCTCGCGCACGCTTTCCGCAAGGTCGGTGAAGGCCAGCCAGTCAATCCGGCGACCTTCCGGCGAACCGGGACCGGCCCCGACATCCCGCCAGCCCTCCGGACGGAGTTCAGCGGTGTCGAGACTCGCCTCGAGGAGGTCGCCCATTTGCTCGTTGGTAAAGGTCAGCATGCCACAGTCGGTGTGATGGATGACGTACCAGTCGTTCGTCCCGAGCAGCTTGTGCGAAATGACCAGCGAGCGGATCGCGTCGTCGCTGGCCCGGCCCCCGGCATTGCGGATGACATGCGCCTCGCCTTCCGCCAGGCCGGCAAAGGCCGCCGGATCCAGCCGTGCGTCCATGCAGGTCAGGATCGCCATCTGTCGGGACGGGGGAATCGTCAACTCTCCCTTCGTTCCAAACGCCCGGGCGTAGCTCTCATTGGCTTCGAGAATGCGCAGTTTTTCGCGTCCCATGAAGCCAGTTTTTCGTTGTCCCGGGCGATCAACGCAAATCTTCCCACGGTCATGAGCGGCAAGCTGCCCGGGAATCCGGGGAGCTCTGCCGGTAGGGGGATCGTTGCTGAGCCATCGGCGGTGGCTCGAAGCAAAATCTGTGCAAGGGTATCATAAGCGGGGGTTGCCAATGCGTCCTTCCCAAGACAGCCTTATGTATGCGTTGGTCGTGGCTCAGATGGGGCGGGCCCGGATTCCTCGTGCTGGCCGCAGCGATTCTCTGGCGGGTCGGGGCACCCGTCAGCAGTCCACCGACCCCCCCTCGGGGAGAGGATGCCCCGATGCCGGAGCGAACCGCCATCGAGCGCTTCCCGCACAGCGATCCCCCGAGCGCGCCCGCAACTCCCGCCCCAGCAGCGGCGCGGTCCTTCCCCGCGGCGGGTGGCACCCTCCCGGCGATTCCCCTACTGCCGCCGCCCGGGCCGATGCAACCCCTGGCGAGCCCGGCCGAAGCCCCCCCTCCACTCGCCCTCCGGCGCGCCCCCTCCGCGGCCCACGCCGATCCCGCCCCGCCCGGTCTCGCGGGCGCGGCCGGTCCGCCGGACCCACTCGCGGATTATGAGATTCTCGAGGAGCGGGGGTTGCTCGACGCACCGCAGCGCCGCTACTTCCGGTTCCGCCTCCTCCGCGACCCGGAGGGTGGCACGGTGCGCACGGTCACCGCCTTCCTCAGAACGGACGGGGACCCGCCGGAGAGCACCTGGGAGAAGTCCGGCCAATCCGTGATGAAGGCGGCCGAGGTGCTCGTGACCGTGGACAACGCGAGCGAGGCGTCCGCCCTGCGCGCCTGGGCCGCCGACCGCGGCGCCCGCGTCCGCGACCGCAACCCCCGCAACCCCCTCCGCGAGGTTCTCCTTCCGGAACCGTCCCTCAATGCCGTCCCGGACGCCGTCGCCGCGCTCCGCGCGATCGTGCCCCTCGCCGAGCCCGACTACCTCTACTTTCCCCTCGCCCGGCAACCCGACGACCCGGACTACAGCGAGCAGTTCGCCTTCGCCCAGATCGGGGCGGAGGAGGCGTGGGAACACTCCACGGGGTCGGCCGACGCCATCATCGCGGTCATCGACTCGGGCATGGACCTCGACCACCCCGACCTCGCCCCGAATCTCTGGTCGATCCCCGGCGAGATCCCCGACAACGGGATCGACGACGACGGCAACGGATTCATCGACGACGTGCACGGGTATGACTTTGCCAGCGACGACACGGATCCCGACGACGAGACCGGCCACGGTACCCACGTGAGCGGGATCATCGGCGCGGTCGGGGACAACGCCCTCGGGGTCGCCGGGGTCAACTGGCAGGTGCGGCTGCTCCCGCTGCGCACCGGCGATAATACCCTCAGCACCTCGGCGATCGTGGACGCCCTCGACTACGTGACCGCCCTCCGGGAGGATCACAACCACCCCATCATCGCCACCAATAACTCCTACGGCGGTCCCGACCCGAGCGAGCTGGTCCGGCAGGCCATCGAGCGCCAGCGGGACGCCGGCATCCTGTTTGTGGCGGCCGCGGGCAACGAGGGCTTGAACAACGACGCGTTCCCCTCCTACCCCGCCAACCACCCCGTCGACAATGTTCTCTCCGTCGCCGCTACCGGCGCGGGGGGCGATTCCCTCGCCTACTATTCGAACTTCGGCCCGGCCACCGTCGACCTTGCCGCGCCCGGCAGCACCATCCTGAGCACGGGACGCGGCGGGACCTACACCTATATGGATGGGACCTCCATGGCGGCCCCTTTCGTCGCCGGCGGCCTTGCCCTCCTCCACGCACTCGATTCCTCGCTCACCGCCCCCGAGCTGCGCGACACCCTCCTCGCTGGAGCGGACTCCCGGCCGGGGCTCTCTTCATGGGTGGCCGGCGGCCGATTCCTCGACCTCGGCGCGGCCGCCCTCGCCCTCGATCCCCAGCCCTATCTCGACCTCCCCCCGGCCCTCGGGGATCCCCTCTGGCTGGCCGGGCCAGCCGGCTTGCGCGTCCCCCTCACCCTGCGCCAGCCGGATGGCACCCTGGTCGCCGAACCCTACGGCACCACGAGCTGGACGGTCGAACCGGCCGCGGGCTCGGAGCTGGTCGACTCGGAACGCTTGCTCGGTGAGTTTCTCCTCGAGGAGGAGGGCCTCTACACGGTCACCGCCCACTGGGAAGGGGGCGGGCCGGCGCGGTCCACGGTCGAGTTCGCGGTGGAGGTCCGTTCTCCCGAGACCAACGACGACGCCCTCTTTGCCGCCTGGGACTTCGAGGGGCTGCCGGGCACGACTACCGTGCTCGACTCCTCCGGCGAGGGCCACCACGGGATCCTCGTCGGAGCCCAGCGCGAGGATGGACCCCGCGGGCAAGCCCTCCGCCTGGACGGGACCACCCTGCCCACCGAGGAACGGGTCACCGTCACCGAGCCGGAGTCCGGCGCGGTCACCTTCGCCGCCTGGGTCCGCTCGGACAGCCGGGGCGCTTCCATTTTTCCCCGTATCTTCGACGGACCCGAGTATCTTTTCTACTTCGGTCGGGGGCCGGAACCGCAGGATGCCTTTGCGGAGGGCAACCACGACACCCTCAAGTTCCTCGCCGCCCGCACGGGGGCCGACGGGGTGTGGTACAGCGGCGCGAGCACCGTAAGCGACGGTACCTGGACGCACGTCGCAGTGACCTTTGACGGCACGGCCGCCGATCCACGCCCCACCTTCTACCTCGATGGGGAACGAACGGAGACCCTTGCCCAGGCCCTCCCCGAGGGTGGACGGGCACCCGGAGGGAGCGAGGCCACCCTGGGGAATCGGCGAGTCAACGGACTCTGGGACCGCCCCTGGGACGGCCTGCTCGACGAGGTCCGGATCTACGAAAGGGTCCTCAGCCGCCGCGAGATCGCCGCCCTCGCCGGGCACCCCGGAGCGTCCGCGCCCGATGGTCCCGGCCTGCCCGGTCCCGCCGATCCGGTGCGTCCCGCGGTTGCCGCCAGCACCCCCCTGAGCGTCCGGATGACGCCGGCGGGATGGGAGGGAACCTGGTCGGTCCTCGCCGGCCCCGCTACGGCCAGCTTCGCCGACCCAACGGCCCCGGCCACCGACGCCACCTTTCCCGTAGAGGGTACCTACGAACTGGAGTGGGAGACCCCCCTCGAGGGCCTCTCCCTCTTCCGGTCCTTCCCGGTCACCGCCCGCGCCGACTCCTACGCGGATTGGCAGGCGAGCTTCCTTCCCGGTGATTCGATGAGCCTCGCCGAGGAATCCCCCTCCGCCGACCCGGATGGGGACGGCTTTTCCAACCTCTGGGAATACGCCACAGGTCACGATCCCCTCCGCGCCGAGGATCGGCCCGCCTCCCGGCAGGTCCTGTCCATTGCCGCGGACCCCGACGCCGCCCCACCCGACCACCTTGAGCTCCGCTTCCGGAAACCCGCCGGCCGCTCCGATCTCGCCTACCGCCTGGAATGGGCCGAGCACCCGGCCGGTCCCTGGGAAAATCTTTCGGGGTCCGCGCCAGCCCCCTTGGTGACCGAACTCCCCGCCAGTCGGGAGGAAGTACGGTATACGGTCGCCCCCGACGAATTCTCGTCCGCCTCCGCCGTCTTCTTCCGCCTGGTCATGACCACCGCAGCCTCCACCTCGTCCCTTGACTGAGCCGACCCCAGCGGACGTCGCCTCGGCTTTCGGGGCGCCCGGGAGCCCCGGAGGACACGGGCCCCGGCCCCCGCGGGCCACCACCGTCCGTGCACGCGGTGGATCCATCGTTCCTTGGATGGCCCGCGAGGAAAAGAATGCCCCGACCGGGGTGGCCCAAAAGCCCTCGAATCCGGAATTGACCCTTTACCGACCCGCCCGAAGTCTCTAACCGCGGTTTGTCTCCGAAGGTTTCCATTCTCGCCATCCCCGCTACACCCACCTCGAACGATTCCGACCCTGCCCATCGTTCTCTTCTCCAAGATCCCATGGCTATGAACCATCTTCCCCGCGTTCTCTCTTTCCGCCGGCCCGCGACCGCCCTCGCAGTCCCCGCCCTAGCCTTCCTTCTCATCCTTGCCGGATGCGGGAAACCCGAGGTGGGCACGATCGCCGTGAGCCCGGAGGAGGCGGTCGTAACGGTGGGAGGGGAAACCCGTTTTCAAGCGGAAGCCCAGTCCACCAAGGATAAGCCGATGGATTCGGTCACCTTTGCGTGGTCGGTCGACGGGGACGCCGGGTCGATTGGGCCGGATGGCACTTTCGTCGCGGAGCGGCCGGGCCGTGCCACGGTCGTGGCCGAGGGGGAGAGTGTGCAGGGGGAAGCGTCTGTAACCGTTCAGCCGGTCCCGGTCGCCTCCCTCCAGGCGACCCTACCGGAGGGTCCACTCCTCGCCGGGAGTGAGATCTCCGTGGAACTCGCCAGCCTCGACTCGGACGGTTCGCCCGCGGGCTACCACTCGGTGGCGCTGTCCTCGGAGGCAGCCGGCCTCGGTCTCCCCTCCTCCCCGATCGATCTCGGCGCGAACGGGACCGCCTCTGCCTCCCTCCGCCTGCCCTCCCAGCCCGGAAAGTACACGGTGGACCTGCAGTCGGGCGAGATTCAGCAGGAGGTCACCCTCGAGGTGGTCCCCCTCCCGATCGAGTCGCTGACCGTCACCCCGGAAAAGACCAGCGATCTGGTCGGCTCCACGGTCGCGGTCACCCTGCAGGCCACCGCCACAGGGGGGGATGCCGCAGGCTACAACCGCATCCAGCTTTCCAGCCCGACCGACGGGACGAGCCTCTCTACCGACGCGGTCACCCTTGACGGGTCCGGGGAAGCCAGCTTCACCCTCGATCTCGCGGACCAACCGGGGGAGAACACCGTCCGCGCGGCGGGGGGCGGTACGGAATCCTCGGCGACCGTCCAGGGCAATCCGCCCGTCCAAATTTCCGTCGAACCCCGGCAGACGGAGTTCATCCTCGGCGCGAGCGTGCCCCTCTCCGCCCGGGTGGCGGATGCCGACGGGAACTCCCGCCAAGTGGCTCCCGAGTGGAGCGTGGGAGGGTCCGTGGGCTCCATCGACGACGATACCCTCCAGCTCGACCAGGTCGGGGAAGGCGTGCTCATCGCCCGCTTCGATTCTCTCCAGGCCAATCTTTCTTTCCGCGTCGTGCCCGGGGCACCCGCTTCCGTGAGCGTGACACCGGACCAGGCCTCCCTGCGAGCCGGCGACAAGACCTCGTTCACCGCGCAGGTCCTCAATCCCGAGGGGAGGGTCCTCGCGGAACCGGTCGAGTGGTCGGCCCAGGGGGACATCGGTACGATTCAGGCGGACGGTACCTTCCAGGCGACCGGGGCGGGCGAGGGTTCGGTCGTCGCCACGGCCGGGGATGCCACCGGCTCGGTTCCCGTGACCGTCGCTCCGGGGGATCTCACCGCGATCCGCATCCAACTGGAGGATTCCACTTTCGCCGCCGGTGACGAAGTTCCCCTCGAGGCAGTCGGGTTGGACGCCTACGGCAATTCCTTCCCGATCACGCCGGAGTGGACGGTGAGTGCCGCGCTCGGCCCCATTGAGAGCGACCCGGCCCGCTTCCTGCCCCGCACGGTGGGTGCGGGCTTCCTGCTCGCCTCGGTGGATTCCGTCGCCGCAAGACAGGAGATCGAAGTGGTTCCGGGTACGCCCGCCGAGCTGGAGCTGGCACCCGCCTCCGCCAACGTCGTCGCCGGAGAAACCCTGCCCTTCACCACCATCGTCCGCGACGCCTTCGGGAACCCAATCGAAGCGACCGCCTCCCTCTCCCTTGGCACCGATCTCGGCACGCTGGCCGAGGACGGTGTCTTTTCCGCCCGGAAGGCCGGCAACGGCGTTCTCCAGGCCTCCTTCGACGACTTGAGCGCGGAGAGCAATCTCACCGTGATTCCGGCTCGCATGGAGCGGGTTGAGATCCAGCCGAGTGCCACGATCGAGGCGACGGCGGGCGATGCCGTACCCCTCCGCCTCCTCGGTTTCGATTCCTTCGGCAATCCGGTGCGCGCCACCGTCTCCTGGACCCTCGAGCCGGCGCTCGGCCCCATCGACCCGGACCAGGTGTTCCTGCCGGAGAAAGCGGGAGTCGCCTCCCTGACGGGGAATATTGTTCAGGACCGCACCGGCCAGACCTTTTTGCGCACGGCGGAGGTCTCGGTGGTGCCGGGAGCGACCACGCAGCTCTCCGTCCATCCGCCGGAGGTGACCACAACGGCCGGTGAGACGGTCGATTTCGAAGCCACTGGCACCGACGCGTTCGGCAACGAGACGGGTTCCGCCGTCGACTGGTCCCTCCAACCTGCCGGGGTCGGGACGATCGACGAAGCGGGACGACTCCAACCAAGGCGCGCCGTCGGAGAGGCTGAGGTGACCGCCCGAGTGGGCAATGTGGTCGGCACCGCCGCTCTCGAGGTGGATCCTGCCGAACCCAGTTTCCTCCGCATTTCCCCCGGGAGCCTCGAGATCACCGCAGGGCAGACCGCCACCGTGGAAAGCATCGTCGAGGACCGGTTCGGCAACCGCATCGATCAACCCGTGCGCTGGTCCCTCGCGAATTCAGCCGTCGGGGAAATGACCGGGAATGAGTTCCATCCGAGGACCGCCGGGGAGAGCCATTTACGGGCGACCCTCGGCTCCCTCGCCGCAGAGATCCCGGTCACGGTCGAAACAGGACCGGCCACCAACGTGCGGATCACTACCGAGGCCGACGAGCTCGCCGCCGGCACCAGCCTTCCCTTGCGGGCGGAGGTCACGGATGCCGGGGGGAATCCGGTCTCCGGCGAGGTCTCCTGGTCCCTCGAGGGCAATGGGGAAGGGAGCGGTACCATCGCGGACAATGACACCTTCACAGCGACCACCGCCGGACCGGTCACCCTCCTCGCGACCCTCCCGGACGGCGCCAGCGACCGCCACGCGCTCACCATTGTCCCCGGCGCGCCCGCCACGGTCAGCGTCGAACCCGCTTCCATCGAGGTGGTTGCGGGCAAGACCGAGCAATTCTCCGTCTCCGTCGAGGATGGAGAGGGAAACACGGTGAGCGATTTCGCGCCCGTGTGGTCCATCCCCGACGACCTCGGGAGCATCGGCGAGGACGAGGTCTTTCATGCCCGCATGGCCGGCACCGGCTCGCTCGAAGTGACGGTCGGCGAGGCCAGTACCTCCGTTGAGGCAACGGTCGTCCCGGGCCCGGTCGCCTCCGTACAGGTGGAGCCCGCCGAGGCCACCCTCGCCGCCGGGGAAACCCTCGCCCTGCAAGCGCAACCCTTCGACGCGGAGGGGAATCCGCTCGACATGGACGTCTCCTTCAGCGCGACCGGGGGAATCGGGAACATCGACGCGGACGGCACCTTCGCCGCCCGCACCGTCGGGCAGGGAAATCTCGTCGCACGGGCGGGACCCGTGGCCGAGGTCACGGCCACCACGGTGGTTCCCGGCCCGATCGACTCCGTCGAGGTGGTCCCCGGTGATGCGAGCGTGGTTGCCGGCGAAATTGTTTCCCTCGCCGCGACCGCCCGGGATGCCTTCGGCAACCGGGTCCCCCGCGATCTGTTCCAATGGCAACTGGGGCAGGGTGAATCGGCTCCGACGGTGGAGGCGGAGGAAGTGGAATTTTCCGACCGGGAGGTCGGGACGATCGCGGTGACCGCGCGGGCGAACGGAGTCGCCGGCAGCGCCCGCGTCGAGGTCGTCCCCGCCGCACTGGATCGTTTCACCGTCACACCCGGCTCGATCTCCGCCGCGTCCGGGGACTCCGTCCCACTCGCGATCGAGGGATTGGACCGCTTCGGCAATACGGTTGAGATCAAGCCCTCCGTCACCACGGAACCGGAAGAACTGGGCACCCACGACCCGCAGGCCGGCCATTGGACGGCCGCCGCCGAGGGGGAGGGTTTCCTGCGGATTCAACAGGGCTCCACCGAATCGATGATTCCCCTCGCCGTGACGCCGGGGACCCCGGTCCGGCTGGAGATTCAAGGCCTCGAGGAATCCTATGTCGCCGGCCGGGACTATCCGCACGAATTGGTCGGCTTTGACGCGGGTGGAAACCGGGTGTCGGTCGAGGCCCGTTGGGCGGTGAGTCCTTCCATTGGATCGGTGGAAGCGGAGACCGGCCGATTGCTCGCCCGGACCCAGGGCGGTGGCGTCCTCGTGGGATTGACCGACGGGTTGACGGTCGCCGAATCGATCGAAGTCCGTCCGGGAGAGGTCCACACCTACTTTCTCGAACCGAGCCCGGTCACCCTGACCGCCGGTGCCGAGCAGGTGATCACCGTCGAAGCCTTCGACGCCCAGCAAAATCCCGTGCCCCTGACCGCGGATGCCCTCGAGTGGTCGATCGTCGGACCCATCGCCGAGGTGGTGCGACCCGGGGTGGTCCGGGGAACACGGGAGGGCACCGGCAAGGCCATTGCCCGCATGGGCGATCTCTACGGAGAAGCGATTCTTCGCGTCGAACCGGGTGCTCCTGACCTCGCCCAGAGTCGGCTCCGCACGGTCCATGCCACGGTCCCCGCGAATGGGGAGAGCGAGGCCGACCTCCTGATTGAGGTGCGCGACGCCTACCGGAACCCGGTGCCGGGCGTCTCCGTCACCCTGGTCTCGAGCCGGGCGGAGGACACCATCAGCCAGATCCCGCCGACGGATGCCGATGGAGAGACCGTTGCCCAGGTCCGTTCCTCGGTTCCCGGTGAATCGATCTACCGTCTCCTGATCGACGGGGAAGTTTCGGAGGATAGCGCGGAAGTCCAGTTCGAGTAGGCAGGGCCCAAGGGGGCCGCGATCGGCGGCACTCTTGCGGTGGGCCCTGTCGGATTCGAACCGACGACCAAGGGATTATGAGTCCCCTGCTCTAACCCCTGAGCTAAGGGCCCGGCGCAGCACCGAAACTGCCCGGCCGGCGTTCCGTGGGCAAGGGTCCATTTCTCTCCTCCGGGAACACGACCGCGGATTGACACCCGCGCCGTGCTCCGTTTGTCTCTCCGCTTCTCACGGTGGTAGTAGCTCAGTAGGTTAGAGCACTGGATTGTGGTTCCAGGGGTCGCCGGTTCAAATCCGGTCTACCACCCCAGTTGTACCGGGTTGCTTCTCCCGCTGATTCTCGTCACCCCTCGTTCACCATGAGTCCCCCCACCCACCAGGAGCTGCGGGAACAACTCGCCCGGTGCCCGGCTGCGGAGTTGGCCGATTTGCTGGTCCAGCTCGCCGACCAGAGCACGGAGGTGGAGAAGGCCGTCCAGACCTTTCTCCTCCGCGGGGATCCCAAGGCACTCGCCCGCTCCCTCCGCAGTCGCATTGCCAGCGTGAGCCGTGGCACGCGATTCTTCTTCCGCGCTGAGGTCCACGCGCTGGCCAGACGCCTCGAGGATCTTCTCTCCACGATCGAGAAAGATCTCCTCCCGGCCGATCCGCTCCTCGCCCTCCGCTGCCTCGGCGCCTTTCTCGCCAGCGACGAGAAGATCTATCCACGCGTCGATGATTCCAGCGGGGTGATCGGCGATGCCTACCACGAGGCCTGTCGACTCCTCGGGAATGCCTCCACCGCGGCCAACCAGCCGCCGGAGGCGACCGAGCTCTTTCTGTCGCTCTCCTCCAAGAACCCCTACGGGACAAGGGATCGCCTCTTCGACGAGGCCGCCCGGATTGTCGCCCCGGACGATCTGCAGGCAATCGTCGACGAGTGGTACGAGCGGTACCAGGAGGAACGCGGAGAGCCCCTCCCCGGCATCGGCGTTCAGCTCTCCGCGGTCGCCCGCAGTATGGGCCGTCTTTCCCTCTTCGAGGAAACCCTTCTCGGGGGTCGCTCCCTCGAGGACGTTCCCCTCTTCACCCCCCAGCTGGTCCGCGTCTACCTCGAGCATGGACAGCCGGAGACCGCCCTCGATCGCTTCCGGACCGGGACGAAGGACAAGCACCTCTTCGAGTACTCCGCGATGCTCCTCGAGCTGCACGCCGCCTTGCCCGCACACGACGAAATCTCCCGGCGGCTCTGGGAAGCGTTCGCCGCCTCCGCCGACAGTTCGCTGGCGGATGCTTACCTCGAACGCCTCCCGGCAGGCGAGCGCGACTTCATCCGCGAACGCATGCGCCAGCATGTCCGCACCGCTGGTTTTTCCCTCCTTCAGCAGGCCGAATTCTTTCTCGCCATGGGCGAGACCGCCACGGCCGCCGCCCTCCTCGAGAACGGCTACAACTCCCTCACCGAGAGCGATTCCGAGTACTCCCTCGTCTCCCTCGCGAGAAGACTCGAAAACCCCGAGCCCCTCGCCGCCTCCCTCCTCTACCGCGCCGCCCTCGCCTCCCTTCTCCGGACGAGCAATTCGAGGTACTACTCCCGCGCCGTCCACTACGCGAAAACCCTCAAGAACCTCTCGGAAGAGATCACCGACTGGAAAGCCGCGCCCCCACCCGAACGCTTTTGGCAGCAAATCCGCGAAGATCACGGCCGCAAGCCGGCTTTCTGGAAAAAGCTCGCCCAAGCCTCCCTGCCCTGAATCCGGCACCGGGGAACCGGGTCCGAGGCCCCTGAACCGCACTTAGCAACCACCCTCCTCCGCGGCGCGACCGGCGGGGGGAACGACCTTGCCGACGCCCGGATGCTACAAGGGCTTCCCGCCCGCTTCCCCCTCGCCCCGCGCCTCCCAGCCATCGCCTTCCCCGCAAGCGGGCTGGGGAAGGTGTGACTCCGGTCCTTTCCTCCGGAACCATCGATTCGGAAAGCGGAGAGAGTGCGCGGTCCCGGAGATGCGGTGAGCGGGAAGGACCCACGGGGCGAAGACCGGCGAACGCCCACGGCGACAAGGGAATCGTGGGAAGTTCTTCTCGCCACGCGTACGCTTGGATTCAGGGGGCATCCTTTGGGGTCGCCGCTTCCTGCCCACTGCCCTCGTCGAGAGCGAGGCCCAGCTGGGAGGAATCCCGGCGGGAGCGGCGGGGGCGACGACGATCCTCCGGGGAACGCCGGGAACCGTGCTGCTCGCGGACCCGGGCGGCTTCCGCCCAGTAGGCCTCGGAGCGCCGGAGCGCGGCGAATTTCGCCCGGGCACCCCGTACCGCCTCCTGGTGATCGACGACCGGTCGCGGGTAGTCCACCCCGGGCCGGAAACCGGCGTCTCGAGCCTCGGCCGCGGTCAGCGTCCACGGCTGCTGGAGACGCTCCTCCGGCAGTTTCCCCAGCTCCGGTACCCAGGCGCGCACGAAGCTGCCGGCCGGGTCGTGGTCGGCCGCCTGCTTGAGCGGGCTGTAGATGCGGAGGGTGTTGATCCCAGTCACCCCGCTCTGCATCTGGATCTGGGAGAGGTGGATGCCGGGCTCGTAATCGATGAACTGCCGGGCGAGGAAGGGGTGGAAGTGGCGCCAGTCCAACCAGAGGTCGTAGGCCGCGAAGGAGACCAGCATCGCCCGCATGCGGAAATTGATCCAGCCCCGCGCGCGCAGGGACCGCATGCAGGCATCGACGAAGGGATAGCCCGTCCGGCCCTCCTGCCAGGCAGCCAGTCGGGCTTCGTCGGGTGCGGCCGGGCGCAGGTCATCGCAGGACCGGTTGAAGCAGTGGAACTCGAGGGCCGGCTCGTTTTCCAGCTTCTGCATGAAATGGCAGTGCCACCGGCAGCGGGAAAGAAAGGAGGAGGCGTCTGTCTTCGGGAGGGAGGTGCCCCGGGCCGCCTCCACTACCGCTACGGCCCGCCGCAGCGAGAGGCAGCCCCAGCTCAGGTAGGGGCTGAGCCGGGAGCACTGTTCGTAGGCGGTGACAGGGCTACTCATGGCCCGGCGGTAGCCGCGCCCGCGGCCCTCGGCGAAGGAGTGCAGCACCCGGAGCCCTTCCTCTTCCCCGCCCACCAGGTCCGGCGCCCGTCCGGCCTGCCGACGGAGATCGATCCCCCGGAAGGCCTGCCCCGGATCTTCCCCCCCCACGCTGATCCCAACCACCTCCCCCAGCAGCGCGGCTTCCTCGCGGTGCAGCGCCCGGTTCCACCGGCGCGCCCAGCCATCCCGGTCGCGGAGGCCGCGGACCACTCCTGCCTGTGGAAACTCGCGCCAGTCCACCCCCCTCTCCCGCGCCCAGGCCATCACCCGACGGTCGCGGGAATAGGTGATCGCGTTTCCGGTCTCCTCGTGGGACCAGAGCCCGGAAAATCCGGTCTCCTCGCGCAACTCCTCCAACACGGCCACCGCCTCGCCCTGCCGCACCACGAGCTGGACTCCCCGCTCGCGCAAGGACGCAGCCAGCCCGACCAGCGACTCCCGCACGAAATCCGCGTGCAGGCCGTCCGCGTCGGATGCCGCCCACACCTCCGGCTCCACCAGGTAGACCGCGAGCAGGGGTCCCTCCGCGGCGGCCGCTACCAGCGGGGCGTGGTCGTGGACGCGGAGGTCCCGCTTGAACCACACACACTGCGGCGGGCGTAGCTGACCCCGTGGATCCATGCGGTCAGCCAACCCCATTCCGCCGCGAGGGCAACCCGCCCCGCCCGGAACTCGCCCCGCGGGCCCGCGACCGGCAAGGGGTCCCCTAGAATTCGAGTTGCGCGGCGCGAGCTTGGTCCAGGTGGCCCCGGGCCCGCAGGGCGAGGGTGAGTCCGGAAACGACTGCGGCCTCGGACCGGAGAATGGCTCCCCCGAGGTGCCGCCAGGTCACGCCCGCGGCGGCCAGCTGCTCGAGTTCCCCCGGGGTCCAGCCCCGCTCGCCGCCGAAGAGCAGTTCCTTCCGGCCGGCCTCCCCCCTCTCCCCTTCCTCGCCGAGGAGCTTCTCCCCGCGGTAGGGATCCAGCCCGATCGCGCTGTCCGCGCGCCCGGCCACCGCGCACCACTCCCCGAGGTCCCACACCCCGAGGAACTCCGGCACCCGGGTGTGAAAGCCTTGTTCCGCACCCTCCCGGAGAAAAGTCGCTGCCTCCTCGAGGCTGCCACTGCGGGCGTAGCCCGGAGGCGTCCGCTCCAGCGAGAGGAACCCGACCCCCTCCACCCCGAACGATCCGGCGTGCCAGAGAATCCGGCGGGCCTCGGAGGGGCGGGGCAGGCCCACCCAGAGCCGGAACGGAACCGCCCGGGGAGCCCGGTTCTCCGGTTCCCAGCGAAGGTCCCCGAGGACGACCTCGTTCCCGCCGGAGGAGAGGAGACGGGCGATCCCCCGCGGCCCTCCCACCACCCCCACGCGGACCTCCTCGCCCCCCAACCGGCGGAGGAAGTCATGCTCGCGGGTACCCGCAGGCCAGCGGTACTCCCCTTGGATCTCGGGGACGAGGAGCAGGTTCATGGCCGCCGCATCTTCCCCCTCACGCGCCTCCGGGGAGGATCCGGTCCACCCCGGCCTGCCCGAGGGTGAGCAGGAGATAGACGAGATAGCCGTAGAAAAGGGTGGCGACGAGGCCGAGGACAAGCGCGCCGAGGGCCAGGGCACCATCCTCCTCACTGAGGGCCACCCCCAGCAGGAAGATCACTCCCGCCGGCAGGGTGTTCGTGAGGGGAATGGGGAGGATCATGAGGAGGCTCATCAGGCAGACCGCCCCTCCGTAGAGGACCCGACCGGGCGCGCGGTGGATCCAGCGCATGCGGGGATGCACCAGCCTCTCCATCCAATCGAGGAAGCGGCCCGCTCCCCGGAACAATCGCTCGGCGGTGGCCGGACGGATCCGGGCCCGGTTCGCCCGCTCCGGGAGCCAGGGTCTCGTGCGGGCGGCGAGCAGTTGCACCCCGAGCAGCAGCAGGACAATCCCGAAGGGGGTGCTGTAGCCGGGGGCGGGCACGGGGAGGGCGCTGGGGAGGGACAGGACCGCGAGAAGGAGCCCGAAACCGCGATCCCCCACCTCTTCGGCCACCCGGCCGACGGTGAGATCGTCCTTCCGCTCGGAGAGCAGGTCGGCGAAGGTTGCGGACAGGGAACGCCGAGGCTCGGCAGCACGGGAATCACTCACGGGCGTGGAGGCTTGGTGGCCGGGCGGGAGGCTGCAAGCCGGGACCGAGGAGGGAAAGGGTCGCGGGGGATTCCCCGGAGGTCAGGCCCGCCCGTACCGGATCGGCCCCCGGGCGGTCTCCGGCGCCACGACTTGTCCGCGCTGGCGGGCGACGAGGATGCCGTCCTCGACCATCCCGTGCCCGACTTCCCGGACCACGCCCATCCGCCCGCGCCATTCCCCGGCCGGGAACACTCGCCGGGCGACCTCACTGGGGCAGAATGTTTTCCCCGGGGAACGCTCTGCCAGGAGATCGAGAAAGGCTTCCCGGACTCTCCGCCTCTCCTCCCGGTCTGTCCCCACGGAAGGGGCGTCCCTCACTTACCACGCAGGGGCGTCGACTCCCGGCCCCGGCAGGTAAGGAACTGCCAGAGGGTCAGCCGAAAGCGCCCGCGGGACGCACCCGGGCGCAACTTCACCAGCGGTCTCCCCCCCACGTGCAAGAGGATCTCGGTGACACCGTCATCGGGCAGACGGAGGTGGGCCGGGACCGCTCCGGCCGCCCGGAGTTGCCCGAGAAACTGGCGCAAGACCCGCAGGTTCGGGAAGAAGAGCGAGGGCCTGCCCTCCCACTCCCCCACGGAGAACGTGCCCTCCGGCATCTCCACCGTGAGCCGACCCTGCACCCGGACCGGCCCGCGCACCGGTCCGGTCGCGCTCATTCCGAGCCGGAGTCCCGGGTGGAAATCTTCAGGGTGCCGTTGACCTTCCAATAGGCGTGGTGGGCATTTTCCCCCGTGCCGCTCGGCACGGCCACCTCGAGATGGTCGAAATGGTAGGTGATCTCCGCGTTGCGGCCGGTCAGCTTGTCGTACAGGCCGATGGCGAGCTCCGGCCAGGTCGTGGTGTGGTGGGTATTGTCGGACATGTCCGGAATCAAGTGGATGGCATTCCCAACGTGCAACCCCCGAAATCCTTTTTTACGCGAGGGGGACCGGCCCCCGGCCCCGTCCCGCGGACCCCGCCGGCGCTCCCTCCCATTCGCGATTGCAGCGGTCCCCGCCCCGGGTGCATGTTCCTGCTTCCCCCCAGAAGCACGCATGACCAACACTAGCGATTTTCCCACCGCGGACCAGTTCTTCGCCGACTCGGTCGCCGACGGCCTCACCTTCGACGACGTCTCCCTGGCGACCCGGTACTCGGAAGTGCTCCCGAAACAGGCGGACCTGCAGACCTCCCTCGGCGGGGTCCTCGACCTTCCCCTCCCCCTCCTCTCCGCGGATATGGACACCGTGACCGAGAGCGGAATGGCCATCGCCATGGCCCTCAACGGCGGGCTCGGTGTCATCCACTACAACATGGCCGAGAAGGAGCAGATCCGGGAGGTCGCCCGCGTCAAGAATTACGTGAACGGGCTGATCCAGGAGCCCTTCGTAACGACTCCGGAGAAACACGTCGGGAACATCATCGAGCTGGTGGAGCGCAAGCAGGTGAAGTTCCGCACCTTCCCGGTCGTCAACGAGGACAATCGGCTCGTTGGCCTGCTCTCGGGTCGAGTGGTCAAGCCCCGTTACGCCTCCCACCGGGTCGCCGATGCCATGACCCGCCGGAAGAACGTGCACACCGTCCGCGAGGACGAGCTCGGGGAGAATCCGGTGGCCGTGGCCGACCGCTTCTTCGACGAGCACCTCGGGATCCACAAGCTTCTCGTCGTCGACAGGGAGGATCGCCTGAAGGGACTCTTCACCCTCAGCGACATCGAGCGGATCACCGAGGAAGCCCGCTCGAACCTGCGGCCCGCCCGGGACAGCCGTTTCCGCCTCCTCTGCGGGGCCGCCCTCAGCGCGGTCCGGCGGGAGGACGGCTCCCTCGATCGCGACCGCATCCTCGGGCATGTCCAGAACCTCCTCGACGAGGGCCTCGACCTGCTCGCCATTTCCACCGCCCACGGATTCTCCCAGGGAGTCGGCGACACCGTCGCCCTGGTGCGGGAGGTTTTCCCGGAGCTCCCCCTCCTGGCCGGCAACGTCACCTCCGGCGAGGGGGTCCACTACCTCGCCCGCGCCGGGGCCAACATCGTCAAGGTCGGCCAGGGTCCCGGCTCGATCTGCACGACCCGCCAGGTCGCCGGGGTCGGGATTCCCCAACTGACCGCCCTCTATGTCTGCTCCCGCGCCGCCCGCGAAGCCGGGGTGGGCCTCCTCGCCGACGGGGGGATTGCCAAGTCGGGTGACCTCGTCAAGGCCCTCACCCTCGCGGAAGCCGCCATGTGCGGGGGCATCCTCGCCGGCTGCCGGGAGGCCCCCGGGACCCTTCTCGAGATCGACGGCAAACTCTACAAGCAGTACCGCGGCATGGGGAGCGAGGCCGCCATGCAGGCCGGCTCCGCCGCCCGCTACGGCCACGGCCGCAAGGACGTCCACCGCAAGGCCGCCGCCGAGGGCATTGAAGCCCTCAAGGAAATCTCCGGCAGTGTCGACGAGGTCGTCGGCCAGCTCGCCGGGGGACTCCGCTCCGGGATGGGCTACCTCGGGGCCGCCACCCTCGCGGAACTCCGGGAAAACGCCCGCTACATCCGGGTGTCCCCCGCCGCCCAGCGCGAGGCCTCCCCGCACGATGTCATCGTGGTGAAGGCCGAGTCCGCCACCACCGATGATCCCCGGAAATCCTGAGATGGCCACCGCACCCTTCCGCAGTCCGCTCATCGCGGCGACCGGCCTGAGTTTCGGGGACGAGGGCAAGGGCCGCCTCATCCCCGAGGTGATCCGCGAGCTGGTGGCGAGCACCGGACGCCCCGACCCGGTGGCCATGGTCCTCAAGGTCAACGGCGGGGCCAACTCCGGCCACACCGCCGGCGGGCTCAAGCTGAACCTCCTGCCCGCCGGGGTCATCGAGGAGAGTGTGCCCCGGCTCGGACTCGGTGCCGGGGTGGTTGCCGATCCCCGCAAACTCGAGTGGGAGACGACCGCCACCGAGGCTCACGGCTTTCGCGTGCGGGAGCGCCTCTGCATCGACGAACGCACCATGGTCAGCGATCTCGGCCACCGGCTCCTCGACCTCGCCGGCGAATTCTACCGCGAGCGGAAGCTCGGCCTCCCGGCGCGTGGGTCCACCGGGCGCGGGATCACTCCCGCCTTCAGCGACGAGACCGCCCAGTGGCAGATCTTCTACTCCGACTTCCGCGGCGCCTATGCCGACTTCCGCGAAAAATTCCGGCAGCGCCTGCGTCGGGCCCTCGACCTCGTACAGGCCGTCTACGGCGTGGACGGGGACCACTGGTACGCCTTTTTTGACCGGCTCAGCGAGGCAGAGCGGCGGGCGAATGCCCCGGCGGTGGAAGAGGGGGTCCTGCCCGCTGAGGAGTTCGACTTCCACCGCTTCCGCACCCGGCGGCCCTTCGAGCTCCAGGAGGAGCGGCTCACCGAGACCTACTGGGAGGCCGGCCGGCGCTTCCTCGACCAGGTGACCGACCTCCGCGAGGTCGTCCTCGGCGCCCTCGCCGACGGCCGCTCCGTCCTCGGCGAATTCGGGCAGTCCTTCTGGCTGGACAAGCGCAACGGGTTCCCCCCGAACGTGACCGCCTCGCACGCGTGGACCCCGGAATTCTTCCTCTCCGCGGGCATCCCGGTGCAGCCCGTCCACACCATCGGGGTGTGCAAGGCCTACGACACCAAGGTGGGCACCCACGATTTCCTCACGGAGATGCCCCGCAACCATCCCCTCTCCGATAAGCTCCGCCAAATCGAGTTCGGGACGTCCACCGGGCGCCAGCGCATGGTCGGCTGGTTCGATGCGGTGGAGAAGGGCTCGGCGGTCCGCTACGGCGGTTGCGAGGACCTCGTCATCAACAAGCTCGACGCCCTCAGCCAGGAGCCCGACTGGGCGGGACCGCTGCTCCTCTGCGCGGCCTACCGGGGACCCGACGGCGAGACGTACCGGAAGGTGCCCCGCGACCCCGCCTTCCGGGCCCAGTGCACCCCGCTCTACGAGGAGTACCGGCCGTGGTCGGCGGATCTCTCCGCCTGCCGGTCCTACGCGGACCTTCCCGGGGAAGCCCGCGATTACCTCGCCGGCATGGTCCGCCATACCGTGGAATGCGCGGTCGGTCCGGGGGGCGATCCCCCGGAGTCCCTGAATCTTCGCTACGTCGGGATCGGACCCAACCCCTCCGAGATCCTCCACGACCTGCCCCCCGTGGCCGAACTCGTCGAACGCGACCGGGCCCGCGGGCATCCGCACCCGCACGCCTGACACCCTTGCGCGCGGCGCGTGGCGCCGCCGCCCTCCCTCCTGGTGCCTGCCTCCCCGTCCCTTCTCGTCCAGGCCCTCGCCCGGCACGACCGGGCGCGACTCCGCCGGCCCGGGGCCGCCGGAATCACCGGCCTCGACGAAGTCGGCCGGGGCTGCCTCGCCGGCCCCGTCTGCGCGGGGGCCGTCCACCTGCCGGCCCCCTTCCTGCGCAAGCGGCCGGAAAGGTGGCTCCCCGCCGTGGATGACTCCAAGAAGTTGTCACGGGCCGCCCGGGAGAAACTGGGAGCGGCGGTTTGGGCCCTCGGGGAGGAAGGCCACCTGTCCTGCGCCCTCGGCTGGGCGAGCCCTTCCGAAATCGACGGGCTCGACATCACCGGGGCCACCTTCCTCGCCATGGATCGGGCGCTCGCCGTCCTCGCCCCGACGGCACCGCCCGGCGATCCCTGCCTGGTCGACGGGCGTCCCTCGCGGCGCTGGTCCCGCGCCCACGAGGGAGTCGTGGGCGGGGACGGGCGCTCCCTCGCCATCGCCCTCGCCTCGGCGATCGCCAAGGTCGCCCGGGACGCCTTCATGGCCGAGCAGCACGATACCTTTCCCGACTACGGTTGGGACGCCAACAAGGGCTACGCGACCGCGGTCCACCGGGCCGCCCTCGCCACCCGCGGACCGACCCCCCTGCACCGGCGCTCCTTCCTGACGTTCTGAGAACCACTCCGTACCGTCGACCTCCCCTCGGGCCGACTCCGGATTTCTCCGGCATTGCCCCCCGCCCCCGTCTTCTTTTGGGTCTCTCCCGCCATGGAAGAGGGTGCCCGCATTCCCCGGCTCGGGGTCAACATCGACCACAGCGCCACGCTACGCCAAGCCCGCTACCGGGACGAGGAGCGGACTTGCGGGACCTTCGTGGAGCCGGATCCGGTCCTCGTCGCCCAGCTCGCCGAGCGGGCCGGGGCCGACGGGATCACCGTGCACCTGCGCGAGGACCGCCGCCATATCCAGGAACGCGATGTCGAGAGGCTCGCCGAGTCCCTCGCCACTCCGCTGAACCTCGAAATGGCCGCCACCGAGGGCATGCTCGCCTGGGCCCGCCGCCTCCGGCCCGCCCAAGTGTGCCTGGTCCCGGAGAACCGCCGCGAGGTCACCACCGAGGGTGGACTGGACCTCCGCGGACAACGGGAACGGATGGCCTCGCTCCTCGCCGAGCTCCGCGCGCTCGGCTCCGTGCCCAGCCTCTTCCTCGACCCCGAGCCGGAAATTCTCGACCTCGCCGCCCACCTCGGCGCCCCCGTGGTGGAGCTGCACACCGGGGCCCTCGCCCGGGCCTTTCCGGATCCCTCCCGCCGGGAGGCCGAGTGGGAGCGGCTGGTCCGCGCGGCCACCCACGCCCATACCCTCGGGATCACGGTGCACGCCGGTCACGGGGTGAACTACCAGAACATCGCCCGGATCGCCGGCCTTCCCCACCTCGTCGAGCTGAACATCGGTCACAGCATTCTTTCCCGGGCCCTCACCACGGGAATCGAGGAGGCGGTCCGCACGATGCGGGAACAGATTCGCGCTTACGCCACCGCGCCGGGAACCCTCCCCTCATGAACGGGGAGCTGACCACGAAGGGGCCCGTGCTCGGGGTGGGGATCGACTTGATCGAGGTCGACCGGATCGCCCGGGTTCTCGAGCGACAGGGCGACCGCTTCCGGCACCGCGTGTTCACCGAGGGGGAGCTGGCCTACTGCGAGGGCATGAAGTTTCCCCACCCCCATTACGCCGCCCGCTTTGCCGCCAAGGAGGCCGTCTCCAAGGCTTTCGGCACGGGCATCGGCGGGGCTTTCGGCTGGAAGTCGGCCGAGGTCTGCAAGGACGACCAGGGCGCCCCCTGGATCCGCCTCGATACCTCCACGGACAGCCTGCTCCGCGAACGGGGTGCCCGGGAGGTCCTCCTCAGCCTCGCCCACACCCGGGAACACGCCACCGCCATCGCCCTGCTGATCGGCTGAACGACCTCCCGCCCATGCGACTCCTTCACCATCCCGTCCTTACCTGCGAGGAGTCCCGACGCCTCGAGCAGGAATACTTTGGGCTCGGCTGCGAGACCGAGGAAACCGCCATGTACCGGGCCGGGCGCGCGGTGGCCACGGCGATCGAGGACGACTTCGAGGAGATCGGGGGCTTCCCCTCCCTCGGCCGGGTCCTCGTGCTCGCCGGCAAGGGGAACAATGCCGGCGATGCCCTCATCGCCGCGAACACGCTCCTCGACCGCCATCCCGAACTCGAGCTCCACGTCTGGCTGGTCTTTTCCCCGGAGGAATTCCGCGCGAGCCTGCACGGGCCGTTCGCCCTCCTCCGCTCGCGCAGCCGGATCCTCGCCATCGAGGAGAACACCGACCTCGAAGCCCTCCTGCGGGAGGGTGCCGGCCTCGGCTGCATCGATCTCTGCCTCGACGGCATCCTCGGCATGGGCGGTTCGCCACCGCTTCGTGGCACTCCCCGCCGGGTGGTCCGCGCGGTGAACGACTGCCCCTTCATCCGCTTTCGCGCTTCGGTGGACGTACCCACCGGCGTCTTCACCGAGGGGGATCCGGACGCCTTCCGGGCCGACTTCACCTACGCCACCGGGATTGCCAAGACCCCGCTCGTCCCGGAGGCCCACCTCTCCTCCTGCGGCCGCGTCCGCTACCTCGACCTCGGGTTCTTCGACCACGGCCTCGACGCCCCGGCCGACCTGCACATCCTCCTCCCCTCGAATCTCTGGCAGCTCGCCTCCTTCCGGCCTGCCGGAACCCACAAGCGGGACTTCGGCCACCTGCTCCTCCTCGCCGGATCCGATCCGATGCCCGGGGCCTGCCTGATGGCCTCCTCCGCCGCCGTCCACGCGGGCACCGGTCTGGTCACCACGGCGAGCACGCCCGCCGCTGTCGACGCGGGTACGGTGGTCCTCCCCGAGGTCATGTGGCACCGGACGGCCGCCCCGGAGGAAGGCGGGCTCGGGCCGGCGGTGCTCGGTGAGCTGGACGGTCTTCTCGCGGGAGCCTCGGCCCTCCTCGTGGGGCCGGGCCTCGGGGAGGGCGACCCGCAGGGCCAACTCGTCGAGCGCGTCGTGCGCGAGGTCGACCTCCCCCTCGTCCTCGACGCGAGCGCCCTCCGCGCGGAGCTTCCGGAATGGCTCGCGCAACGGCCGGCCTCCTTCGCACCGGTCGTGCTCACGCCCCATCCCGGCGAATGGAAACGGCTGGGAGGGGAGGACGCGGAGGGGGGCGGCACCGCCGCCCTCCGCTCCTTCTGCGCCCGCACCGGGACGGTCGTCGTCCGGAAGGGGGCCCGTACCCGCATTGCCAACGCCGACCGGGTGGTCTGGTCGCCCTTCGGAGGACCCGTTCTCGCCCGGGGGGGGACCGGTGATCTCCTCGCGGGGATGACCGGTGCGCTGCTCGCCCAGCACCCCCGGCAACCCTTCGAGGCCGCCGCCCTCGCCGCCGTCTGGCACGGGACCGCCGCCGACCGCCTCGCCCGCAGGGAGGGTCAGGCCGGGGTGCGCACCACCCAGCTGCTCGATTACCTCTCCGCCGCCCTCGGTTACCATGCCTGACTCCCGCGACACCGTCCTCCTCATTGGTTCCGGCGCCCGCGAGCACGCCGTCTTCCGCGCGCTCCAGCGGGCTCCCTCCGCCCCGCGCGTCGCGGTCTACGGCACTTCCCGCAATCCCGGCCTCACCGCCACCGCCACCGCCTACACGGTGGGCGCGCTCACCGATCCGGAAGCGGTGGTCGCCTTCGCCCGCGAGTGCGGTGCCACCCTCGCCTTTCCCGGGCCGGAGGCACCTCTCGCCGCCGGCGTGGTCGATGCCCTCGAAGAGGCCGGCGTTCCCACCGCCGGCCCGCGCCGGGCCCTCGCCCGCATCGAGACGAGCAAGGGCTACGCCCGCGACTTTCTCGCCCGCCACGGGCTGTCGGCGGTCCAACCCCGCTTCCGCCGCTTCCCCTCCACGGAAGGGATGGCCGCCTACTTCGCCGAACTCGGGGGGCGGTACGTGGTGAAGGCCGACGGTCTCATGGGCGGCAAGGGAGTGCGCGTGGCGGGCGAGGACCTCGAGGACGCGGACGCCGGCCTCGCCTGGGCCGGCGAACTCCTCCAGTCTGCGGATTCCGTGGTGGTCGAGGAACTCTGCCGGGGTCCGGAGTTCTCCCTCTTTACCTTCACCGATGGGAGGATCGCCGTGCACTCCCCCTTCGTTCTTGACCACAAGCGGGCCTTCCCGGGGGATGAGGGACCCAATACGGGGGGCATGGGCAGTCTCTCCCTCCGCGACCACAGCCTGCCCTACCTCAGTCCGCACCTCGCCCGGGCCGCCCGGCTGGTCAACGAGTCCGTCCTCGAATTCCTCGCCGAGGAAAACGGCCACCCCTACCGCGGGGTGCTCTACGGGGGGTTCATGGCGACCGCCGACGGCTTGCGGGTCATCGAGTACAACGCCCGCCTCGGCGACCCGGAGGCCCTCAACCTGATGGCCCTGCTCGACGGAGACATGGGGGCGGCCCTTCGCGGCATGGCCACCGGCGGGCTCCGGGAAGAGGACCTCCGCTTCCGCGAGGAGTGCAGCGTGTGCAAGTACGTGGTGCCGGAGGGCTATCCCACCCATCCCCTTCGCGATGTCCCCGTCGACCTCTCCGGGGTGCCCGCCGGCGAGGTCCCCTATCTTGCCGCCGTCGACGAGCGCGAGGGTCAACTGGTGGCCACGGGCTCGCGCACTCTTGCCTTCGTGGGCACGGGGGCAACCCTTGCCGAGGCGGAGGCCGGAGCCGAGAAAGGCGCCCGGTCGATACCGGGACCGTTCTTCCACCGCAGCGACATCGGGACCGACGACCTCCTCGCCCAAAGGGTCGCTCTTCTTGCCCACGAAGTGCGCGCCGCCCGATGAGGACGGCCGTGCTCGGCTCCACCCGCGGCTCCGCCTTCCGTCCGCTTGTCGCCGCGGCCCAACGGGGGGAGTTGGCCGCCCCGCCGGTCCTCGTCCTCTCCGACCGCCCCACCGCCCCCATTCTCTCCTTCGCAAGGGAGCACGGGATTCCCGCGGAGGCGGTCCCCCGCGCGGGTCGCTCCCGCGAGGAACACGACCGGGCTCTCGAGGAGCGGCTCCGCGCCCACCGGATCGACCTCGTCCTCCTCGTCGGCTACCTGCGGCTGCTCTCCCCCTGGTTCACGAACCGGTGGTGGGGAAGGCTTGTCAACATCCACCCCTCCCTCCTCCCCCGCCACCCCGGCCTCATGGACCGCGCCGTGCACGAGGCGGTCCTTGCCGCCGGCGACACCGAAACTGGCTGCACTCTGCACCTTGCCACCGAGGAGGCCGATGCCGGACCGATCATCGCCCGGGAGGCCTGCCCGGTGGAGCCGGGCGATACCGTCGACTCCCTCAAGGGCCGGGTGCAGGCCGCCGAGGCCCGCCTTCTCGAGCGCTTCCTCCGCGACCCGCAGCCCCTCCTCGCCGCGGCGGGTGCCCCCGCGAGCGCGCCGGAAGCCCTCGATCCGCCGACCGGCGGACCCTGACCGCTCCGCTCAGGCCGCTTCCCGGTCCCCGTTGGCCAATTCGAGGGGCGCCCCGTGCCGCATGGTGTTGACCGCGAACGAGCGCACCTCCGCGAAGGGTCGGCAGAAGTGCTCCCAGGCCCCCGCGGGCGGACTGTCGTGGGGACTGCCGAGATGTCGGACCCGCCGCAGGTCCGTGATGTGGTCCTCGTAAGCGGCAAGGGCGCGCTCGTTCAAGCGACCCACCTCCGCCAGCTGCGCGGTGTTCCCGTCCACGAAGATATGGGAGAGGAGGGGGTCGCGCAGCGCCGCGGCAAGGGCCTCGCCGGTCGGGAAGACCACCCGGAAGCCCGCCTCCGGAAAGCCGGACTGGCCGAGGAGTTCCGCCCACTGCCTCCACCAGGCCAGCGCCGCCGCGTTGCGGGCCGCCACGGTGACCCCCACGCCCATGAGGAGGGCCGCCTGCACCTGGAAAAAAGAGGGCAGGAAGGGGCGCTTCTCCAGGGCCACCACCAGCATCTTCTCCTCGTGCAGGTGGAGGTCGTCGAAACTGAGTTGTCCGGGGATGTCCCGGTTCCAGTGCCGGGCGGCCACGAACCCGGGAAAGTCCCGCCGGATCCACTCCCGGAAGGCGCGCACTTCCTCCTTCCTGGTGCCGTAGAGGCCGGCGTAGAGGGAGTCGAAGCGCTTCAGCAATTCCCCGAGCGCCCGTTCCATGGCGGCGGCCCGGGCGGCGGGCGAACCATCGACCCCGCCCGCCAGGGAGATCGTGCGGTCCTCGCCGGGATCCTCGCCCGGAGAGGGCTCCCCGCCGGGCACCTGTTCCTCGAAGGGTTGGACCACAAAGCGCGGGAGGTAGTCGCGCCCGCCCGCCTTGGGGCCGCTCCCGGAGAGCTTGTAACCGCCGAAAGGCTCGATCCCCACCCGCGCCCCGGTGATCGAGCGGTTCACGTAAATATTCCCGCACTCCATCCGTGCGGTCAGCCGGTCGATGTCGTCCTGGCTCTGGCTGAAGATGCCTCCGGTAAGGCCGTAGGGGGTGGCATTGAAGAGCTGGAGGCCCTCCTCCATGGAGTCGACGGGCAGGATGTGGAGGACCGGGCCGAAGAGTTCCTGCTGGGCGATCGAGTCCGGTTGCCGGGCCCTTTCCGCGGGCAACTCAAACACGGCCGGTCCCACGCAGTAGCCCGGCAGGTCCTCCTGCGAGCGGTCCACGAGGACGGCCCCACCGTACCGCCGGGCCTCCTCCGCGGCCTCCGCGATCCGGGCGCGCAGCCGGTCCTGGTCCTCCCGGGTAATCACGGGGTTGACCGCCGTGGCCATCCGGTAGGCCTCTCCGACCTCGAGGTCCCGCACGGCTTCCCGGAGCCGCGCGACGAGCTGCGGGTGGATGGAGCGGTCCACGATGACCCGGGAGGCCGCCGAGCACTTCTGGCCGGCATGGGCAAAGGCGGAGTAGAGGATGCCGGCGACGGTCTCGTCGAGCTCGGCGTTGCCGGTCACGAGGATGGCGTTTTTGCCCCCCATCTCGGTGATGACCTGCGCCCCGTAGGTCTGGCCGGTGCGGGGGTGCCGGATGAGGCGGCCCTGGATTTCCCGCTGGATCAGGGTGCCCACGGGCATCGATCCCGTGAAGACGTACTGGGCCACCCGCTCGTCGTCCACCAGCGCTTGGCCGACTTCCTCCCCGGTCCCGGGCAAATGCACGAAGACCTCCGCGGGCACCCCGGCCGCGTGGAAGAGGCGGACCATTTCCTCGCTGACGAGGGGCGTTTGCTCGGCTGATTTGAGGATCACGCTGTTGCCCGCGACGAGGGGGGCCGCGCTCATCCCGCAGGGAATCGCGATGGGGAAATTCCAGGGAGCAATGACGGCCACCGGCCCCCGGGCCACTGCGCCCGGCCCGTCGCGGTAGAGCTTCTCCGCCTCCCGGGTGTAGAACTGCAGGAAGTCAATGGCCTCGTCGACATCGGCAAGGGCCTCCTTGACCGCCTTCCCGGCCTCGTAGCTCACGAGTGCGGCGAGGCGGGAGCGGTGGAAGGTGAGCAGGTGGGCGGCCTTCTGCAGGACGAGGGCGCGCTCCTGCCAGGGACGCTCCGCCCAGCTACCTGCCGCAAAGCTTTCCACCACGGTGTCGAGGGCCCGCCGGGCGGAGGCCGCGCTGCCCAAGGGGATGCGCCCGACGACGGTTTCCGGCGACGAGGAGCTGACGATCGGGGTGAGGGTGCCGTCGGCCGCGGCAAAGGCGTCGTCGTAGACGCGGCCGAGGCCGTCTTCCGCGAAGGCCCGGTAGGCTTCCGCAACGGCGGCCCGCTCGTCCTCCCGGTACAGGCGGGCCGGGGGCACATTGAGGAAGCCGGAGGTGGGGGAGGCCGCGGAGAGATCCTGCACGAGCGAAGCCTCCGCCCGTTTCTCCCGGTGGATCTCCCCGGGGCTGCGCAACTGGTCGAGCGCGTGGTGGGAGCGCATGATGGTGAGCACCCCTACCTGCGAGGAGTTCTCCATGATCCTGCGCACGAGGTAGGCCATGCCTACGAGGAGGCTGCCCACCGGCACATAGTTGCGGACGGGCCAGCCCTGTGCGGCGAGGGCCGTGGAGAGGGCCTCGTAGGTCATGTGCAGGCACTGGTGCTCCATCTCCGGGGCCTCCGGAAAGAAACGGGCGGCCGCTACCCGCGCGAAGGCGTGGTCGGCAAAGTTGTGGGAGGCGAGGCAGAGCTGCAGCTCCTCGCCCTGCGCGAGGGTGGCCAGGATGAGCTGGCGGAAGTGCAGGTCGGTCTCCTCCTTGTTGAGGAACTCGGGCGCGTTGAACCCGTGCGCGTCCGCCTCGATTGTCTCCGCGTCCCAGTACGCGCCCTTGACCAACCGGATCGGCATGCGCACCCCGCGCTCGCGGGCCAGCTCCGCGATCTCCGCGAGATGGCCGGCCGCGTCCCGCAGGTAGGCCTGCACGACGATGCCGGTCCCGGCGAAGTCACGCAGCTCGGGGGTGTCCAGCAACACCTGGCGGTACACCCGGAAAACGATATCCCGGTGGTGGTAGTGCTCGGCGTCGATGTTCAGGAAGACGCCCTCTTCGTGGGCCGCAAGGAGAAGGGTGCGCAGGCGCGGTGCCACCCGCTCGTAGGTGTGGTCGAAGGCCTCCGGGCGGAAGTCCGAGCAGAGGGCGGAGACCTTGATGCTGACGTGGGCCCGTGGAATCCCTGCACCGTTCACCGCGCCCTTTGGGACGTGCAGGGAAAATCCGCGGAGGATCCGGAGAACCTCGTCGCGGTAACCGTCCGCCTCCGTCTCCGAGACCACCAACTCCCCGAGCTGGTCGACGGTGACATCCCGCCCAGTCCGGAAGAGTCCCTGGAAGGATTCGCTGGCCGTCTCAATGGATTCGCCGGCGATGAATCGGCGGGCCATGGTGCGGACCGAGCGGCGGACGAGAGGGGCGAGCACGCCTGCCGGGAGGAGCGCGGCCAGCCCGCGGGCAAGCGCGAGCGGGCCGGTGTAGCGCGGGGGCAAGCCCTGCTCCTGCCCGCGGATGCCGGCCGCCCGGGCCCCGCGGGAGTCCTCGAGGAGGCGGCGGAGGGACTCGAGGAGACGCTGCTTCACCTCCCCTCCCTTCCGGTCGTGGTCGAGGGAGGGAAGGAGGGCAAGGAACTTGAGGAGGTGCACGCGCAGGAGGGCGTATTCCGCGGTCAATCCCAAGGCAAAATCGGAGAGCCGTTCGAACCAGGAGGGACGGTAAGCGTGGATGCCTTCGACGAGACGGTGCAGCAGGGTCTCGCCCTCCTCGTCCTCGAGAACCCCCATGCGCTCGTCCTCGAGGGGATCGGGCAGCCCTGCCGCCACGGAGACTTCCTCGAGAACGGAAGGGAACTCCTCCACGGGAATCTCCGCCATCGCCCGCGCGTGGGCCCGGAAGGCCGCGACGTCTCCGCCCTCCCCGGTCTCCTCGGTTGGACCGTGGCGCAGGAAGAACAACTCGTGCTGCAGGCGCGGGGTGCCCACGCGCACGAGCTTCTCCCCCGGGAAGAAGGCGAGGAGGTGCGGGACGGCCTCGAGGGTCACTTGTCGCCGGAAGGGTCGTCCGTGCCGCTCGGCCAGCTCGAGGAGCGGGCCCAGACGCCGGACAACGGGCGCCCGCAGGCAGCCGTCCGCATCGGCGAGAAGGCCGGCGTTTGCTTCGTAAAGGCAAAGCGCCCACGGGCCTCCGGGAATCGAGAGTCTGGTCAGGACCAAGGGGAGCTGCCGCTCGGTGGGGGCCGCGGAGGAGGGGGGTAGCGACTCATCCATGGGGGGGAGGGGTTGGGGGATCGCATTGCGGGACGGATCGCTGGGGAAGGCGACCCGTTCTCTCGATAATAATTCCATTCTATCCATTTCGAACTAGCCGTCAATAGAGGGAAAGGTCGCCCGACTGGGCCGAACCACTTTCCCGTTAGCCGTTGCCGGCCCGTCTCCTCTTCTCCGCAGCCTTCCCTGCGCTCCCCCGATCACTGAGGATGCCGGGGAGGTACCCGCAGGGCGACTTCCCCCCTTCTCCACCCGGACGGCCCGCTCGTTTCGCGCGCCGCGCCACAGGTGGAAGTTTTCGAGCCGCGCTTCTCCCCCGGGCCTGGTGTCGGGACGGGAATTCGCCCGCACCGGGAAACGGACGCCCACGACGGGATGGATCTCGAATCATACGTGGCCGTGTCGGCTTTTCCGGTGCTCTCGCAAGAAAAGGGACGGCTGACCACGGTGGGGACGCCGCCCACACCCGCCTCGTTGTCACCCGCGGCGCGAGGGGTCGGTCCTTCCAGCATCCCTTCCACTCTGGCCCCACCCTCTCCATCGTCGGGGAGCAGTTCCGGCTCCGACCCGTCCGCCTCGCCACGGTCCCGCAGGTGCGCGGCCGGCCCGACTCCCGCGATCCCAAACTGAACTCCCACCCTCCAACGGAACTGCGCACTCGCCGCGATCGCCACCAGCAAGCCCGGGGCAAAGGAGGACCCGGTGCTCGACCCGCACGGTCTCGCGAACACGGACAACACCTGCGAATTCCTCTTGATCCGCGGGGGAGAGATCGGGACGAGCACCGTCGGCTCCGGCCTGCCGGTAAATCCCCGCGCGAAGACATGCGAGGTCGCCGCAAGGCTGGCCTCCCTGTCCGCGGGAGCAATTTTTCCCTACGAGAACGCACCGGGCGGTCCACGCCAGCACTGGCTGCGCCGGCGCCGAAGGCCCCCGGGCCGCGGTGCGCGGCCAACGGGCCGCCCTTGTTGCCGCCGCTCTCCCCTGCAACGAATCCCTCGGCGCCCACCCCCTCCGGCCGAACCCGGAAAAGTCTTGACGAGTCGATGATCTCTATCGCAGGTTCCGCGACCTCTCGCCGGTGGCAGATCTCAACCTCCTGCTCCCGCTTGGATCAGCGGATGCCCTTCCCCCTACCCTTCAGGACCGCCATCGATCGGCCCCCTGCCTCCGCGCGGGAGTGGTCCTTCCGAATCAGGCAATCCTGCCCGGGAAGGACTTTGCAGGGTTCGATTCCTGCCTCCGCACAGCCCACTCCATGGCCGGCCCCCTACCCGGCCATGATCCTCAACGCGACTGAACCCGGATACTCCCTATGAAATCAAAGATTCGCCCCCTCCTCGCGGCCGCTTGTGCGACCGCCCTCGGCTTCGGCATCGCCGGAGCGGAAACCCTCAAGGTCGGCGTCCAGGCCCCCATCACCGGCAGCTATGCCAATGAGGGCCAGGGCATCGACAACGCCACCCGGCTCCTCGCCGAGCAGATCAACGAGAACGGCGGTGTCCTCGGCCGCCAGATCGAGGTGGTCACCTGTGACGATGAAGGCACCGCCATGGCCGCCGCCATTTGCGGCAAGGAACTCGTCAACGAGGGCGTGGCCATGGTCATCGGCTCCTACACCTCCACCTGCGCGGAGGCCGCCCAGAAGACCTACTACGACGCGGGGGTAATCCAGACCTCCGACGGGACCGCCGACGGCCTGACCGAAAAGGGCTACTGGACCTTCCTGCGGAATTCCTTCCCGAACAGTGCCGAGGCAATCTTCGCCGCCGACTACATGATCAACGAGAAGGGCTACGAGAAGATCGTGGTGATTTCCGACTTCTCCAGTTACGCCACCGGGCTCGCCGAATCGACCATCGACGAGCTCGAGAAGATCGGGGGCAACGTGGTCTCCTACAAGAAGATCAAGGCTGACTCCCAGAACTTCACCCCCGTCCTCACGAGCATCCGCGCCATGAATCCCGACGCGATCTTCTTCGCCGGGTACTACACCGATGGCGGCCAGCTGCGCGCCCAGCAGGTACAGCTCGGCATCGACGCCGACTTCATCGGAGGGGATGCCAACGACAACCCCGACTTCGTGAAGCTCGCCGGAAGCGCCGCGGAAGGTGCCTTCATCATCAACGTGCCCACCCCGCAGATGCTCCCCTACGATGTTGCCGAGGAGTTCCTCGCCGACTACGAGGCCGAGTTCGGCAAGCTCCCTCCCTCCATCTGGACGCTCATGAACGCCGACGGGATGCGGGCGATCGTCTACGCCATGGAACAGACCGGCAGCTTCGACACGAAAGAGGCCGTCGACTACCTCCACGCGATGACCGAGCCGATGCCCGGGATCACCGGCCCCCTCCAGTTCGCCTCCGACGGGAACCGGATCGGCAGCAGCTACATGACCTTCGAGATCCTGGAGGACGGTAGCTACGACGTGGTCTACGCCCAGTAGGATCCTGCTCTTCTCCGGCCGTGAACCGGGGTCCCGCGCGGGCCCCGGTTCACCCGCGGGCCGGTTCCCCGCCACCTTCCTCCGCGCCCGGAAGACCCCTCTCCCGTGGACACCTTTTTCCAGCAGCTCGCCAACGGGCTGACCATCGGCAGCATCTATGCCCTCGTGGCCCTCGGGTACACGATGGTCTACGGAGTGCTCAAGCTCATCAACTTTGCCCACGGGGCCCTCGTGGCCGCCTCGGCGTTCATCGGGCTGACCATCTACGCGACGATCATGGGGGAGTCGTCCTCCCTCCTCGCGGTCATCGCCATCTTTGCCCTTGTCGCCGCCGCGACCGCCTGCCTCGGCATCCTTCTCGAGCGATTCGCCTACCGGCCGCTCCGCCAGGCGCCCCGGCTCTCCGCGGTGGTCTCCGCCCTCGGGGCCAGCCTGATCCTCCAGAACGGGATCATGCTGGTCTGGGGACCGCAGATGCGGATCTTCCCGCAACTGGTCCCCCAGGTCTACTGGAACATCGGCGGGGTCGTCATCAGCCTGCTCCAGGTCATCATCCTGCTGCTCTCCGTCCTCCTCATGGCCGCGCTCTACTTCTTTATCGAGAAAACCCGGATGGGAGCGGCCATCCGGGCAAGCGCGATCGACCAGGACGCCGCCCGGCTGATGGGCATCAATGTGAACCGCGTGATCACCCTGATCTTCGTGATCGGTTCCTCCCTCGGGGCCATCGGTGGCCTCTTCATCGGGCTCTACTACCGGGGCATCACCTTTGAGATGGGCTGGCAGTACGGGCTCTACGCCTTCATCGCCGCAATCATCGGGGGCATCGGCAACATCCCCGGGGCCATGCTCGGGGGGCTGCTGCTCGGCCTCTTCACCGCCTTCATCTCGGGCTACATTTCCAGCACCTGGGCCGACGCCTTCACGTTCCTCCTCCTCATCCTCATCCTCATCGTCCGGCCGACCGGACTGCTCGGGGAGCGGGTCGCCCAGAAGGTCTAGATGTCCTCCTCCCTCTCCCGGCTCGGCGGAGCCGCCTTCCTCCTCGGGCTGGTCGTCCTCCCCCACCTGCTCGATTCCCGCTGGCAGGCCGTCGCGATCACCTTCCTCGTCTTCGCGGTGGTCGCCCTCTCCCAGGACATCGTCCTCGGCAAGGCCGGCATGTTCAACATGGGCCAGGCCCTCTTCTTCGGGATGGGAGCCTACACCACCGCCATCCTCAACTCCCAGTTCGGTTGGCCCATCGTCGCGACGATCCCGGTGGCCATCCTTGTGCCAGCCCTCTTCGGCATCATCCTCTCCGCCCCGATCGTCCACCTGCGCGGGGACTACCTGCTGGTGGTCACCATCGGCTTCAATATCGTCTTTGTACAAGTCCTCCAGAATGACCTGGGAGGGCTCACCGGGGGGCCGAACGGGATCTTCGGGCTGGATTCCCTCGCCCTCTTCGGGGTGACCCTCGGCAGTCAGGTCGCGGTCTACTACTTCGCCTTCGTGGTCCTCCTCGTCACCCTTGGGATCATGGCCAACCTCGAGAGGAGCAAGGCGGGCCGGGCCCTCCACTACCTGAAGCAGGATCCGATCGCCGCCGAGAGCATCGGCATCAACACCCGGGTCTACCGGATCTTCGCCTTCGGGCTGGGGGCCGGGATCGCCGGCCTCGCCGGCACGGTCTTCGCCACCCAGTACTCCGCGGTCTCCCCGGAGGGCTTCGAGTTCCTCCAGTCCATCCTCTTCTTCAGCATCGTCCTGGTCGGAGGATCCTCGATCCCGGGCATTTTCCTCGGGGTGTTCGTCATGTTCATCCTCCCGGAAATCTTCCGCGAGTTCTCCACCTGGCGCTACTTTGTCTTCGGCTTCGCCATGGTCTTCACGATGATCCTGCGGCCCCGCGGGATCTGGCCGGCCCGTTTCGGGCGCATTCCCGCCTTCCTCGTCCGCCCGCACCGCGATGGCTGAGAACGAACTGCTCCTCCGGGGGGTCACCAAGCGCTTCGGCGGGCTCACCGCCGTCGACAGCCTCGACCTGCAGGTGTCCCCGGGCCAGATCTACGGGATCATCGGGCCGAACGGGGCCGGCAAGACCACGGTCTTCAACTGCATCACCGGGATCTACAAGAGTGAGGAGGGTTCCGTGCGCTGGCGCGGCGAGGAAATCCGTGGGCTCACTCCCTACGAGATTGTCGACCGCGGGGTGGTCCGGACCTTCCAGACGATCCGGCTCTTCGCCGAGATGTCCGTGGCCGAGAACATCATGAGCGGTCGCCACATCCGCAGCCGCCAGGGATGGTGGGACGGGATCGTGCCGTCCGGTCGTTCCCGCCGCGACGAGCGCGAAAACTGGGAACAAGTGGGAGAACAACTCGCCTTTTTCGACCTGGAGGAACACGCCACCAAGCCGGCCAATGCCCTCCCCTACGGTCTGCAACGCCGGGTGGAAATGGCCCGGGCCATGGCGGTGGATCCCACCCTGCTCATCCTCGACGAGCCCGCCGCCGGCCTGAACGACCGGGAAACCCTCCAGCTGCTCGAGACGATCTTCCGGATCCGGGACAAGGGCATCACCGTGCTCCTCATCGAACACGACATGGACATGGTCATGGAGGTGACCGACTTCCTCACGGTCCTCAATTTCGGGAAGAAGATCGCCGCGGGAACGCCCGCGGAAATCCAGCGCGACCCGGCGGTCATCGAGGCCTACCTCGGCAGCGGCGATGACGACGACGACGACGGGGAAGGGGACGAGGGCAAGGGGGAGGTGGCGCCGGCATGAGCGGCGAGGCCCTCCTCCGCCTCGAGGACCTCGAGGTCTCCTACGGGAACATCGCCGCGCTCAAGGGGGTCAGCCTGGAGGTCGCCAAGGGTGAGGTGGTCTGCATCCTCGGAGCCAACGGGGCGGGCAAGACGACCACCATGCGGACGATCTCGCGCCTGCTCCGCCCCCGCGCCGGACGGATCCTCTTCCACGGGGAGGACATTACCCAGGTGCCCGCCCACAAGGTGGTCCATCTCGGGATCAGCCACTCACCGGAGGGTCGGCGCGTTTTCGGGATCCTCACGGTCGAGGAAAACCTCTGGCTGGGTGCATTCACCGAGAAACGCGTCGACAAGGAGCGCCTCCGGTGGGTGTACGAGCTCTTCCCCCGCCTGGAGGAACGCCGCAAGCAGCTGGCCGGAACCCTTTCCGGGGGGGAACAGCAGATGCTGGCGATCGGCCGCTCCCTGATGAGCCGACCGGAGTTGCTCCTGCTCGACGAGCCCTCTCTCGGGATCGCCCCGATCCTCGTCCGGAGCATCTTCGAGCGCATCCGCGAGATCGCCGGTGAGGGGGTCACCGTCCTGCTCGTCGAGCAGAACGCGCGGGCCGCCCTCAAGCTGGCCGACCGCGGCTACGTCCTCGATGTCGGCACGATCGCCCTCGAGGGAAGCTCCGCGGACTTGCTCGCCTCCGAAAAGGTCCAGGAGGCCTACCTCGGCAAGAAGGGCTGAGGACGCCGAAGGGAAGCGCCCGCCCCAGCGGCGGGCTCCCACCCGGGGAGTTCGGCGCTGCCGGCCTCGTCGGCCCTCAGTACCAGAAGCGATCCTGCACCTCCGCGGGCCGCGGACCGTCCGGTGTCTCTACCTCCAGGCGCGTGCCGGGGTCCCAGTGGGTCAGCCGAATCATCCCAATGGCCACATTCGTCCGGAAATCCGGCGACCACGCCGCCGACCCGATCCGGCCGACCGGTTCCCCCCTGGCCCCGCGGACGGTCCAGAACCGGTCGCAGGGGGGCACGGGATCACCCCCGATGGCCACGGGGCGGACCTGCTGGACGGGACCGTCCTTTTCCACGCGGAGGAGGGCATCGCGCCCGATGCAGCCGGCCGCCCGCTGGGTGTCGCAGAAGCGTCCGAGCCCGCACTCGTGCGGGGTGTTGTCGTCGGTCATGTCATTGCCGTAGCTGAGGAGTCCGCTCTCCACGCGCTCGATCCCGTTCGGGCAGCCCGCCCGCACCCCGAGGTCCGTCCCGGCCGCCTCGAGTGCCTCCCAGAGGGGTCGGCCGAGCTCCCAGCCCTCCGGGTAGATCTCGAAGCCTCCCTGCTTCGAGTAGCCGGACCGCGCCACGAGGAGGTCGCGTCCCCGGAAATCGAACCAGCCAAACCGGAAGAACCGCACCCGGCGCACCTCCTCGCCGAATACCCGCGCGAGGAGATCCTCGGCACGCGGACCCTGCACGGCCAAGGGGTAGACCGGGGGCTCGTCAATCAGCACCTCCAAGCGATATCCGTAGGCAATGCCCTTCACCCAGTAGAGGAGATCGCTGTCCGCAAGGGAGATCCACCAGCGATCCGCGGAGAGTTTCAGGGCGACGGGATCGTTGAGCATGCCCCCGGTCTCGTCCACGATCGGTACATACGCACAACGCCCGGGAAGCATCCCCTGCAGGTCCCGGGGAGTCAGCATCTGCAGCAGCCGCTGCGCGTCCGGTCCCCGCAGCTCCACCTGCCGCTGCACGGAGACGTCCCAGATCTGCACGGACTCCTTGAGGTGATGGTAGTCCTCCTCGAGGTCCCGGAACACGGTGGGCAGGAGCATGTGGTTGTACACGGTGTAGGCCCGGACGCCGGCCGCCTCCACTTTTTCCGAGTAGGGCGTTCGGCGGAGGCGGCGGGAAGGGGTCAGGTGGGGCATCTTCGGGGAGGGGTGCGGGAGGTTGGCCCACCCTTGTGCAGGAGGCAATCCCGGCCTCCCGGCCGGGTCCTCTTTTTGCGTGACCCTCCATGAGGGGCTCGTCCATCCTTCGCTCATGGCTTCCACTCCTTCTTCCCCCCAGGCCCAGCCGCCCACCGAGGAAGAGGTGCTCGCGTACGGGCTCGACAAGCTCTTCGCCAATGCGGAGCACTTCGGCCGGGGTCGCTCCCTGCGGGTCCCCAAGGCCGGGCAGAGCTGGCGCAAGTTTCCGCACTGGGACGAGATTCTCCCCCACCTCGAAAACCGCCTCCTCCCCAAGCGCCTCGACGACCTGCGGCACTCGGGAATCCCCGACGCCAACGAGTACTACCTCCTCACCGCCGCCGTTGCCAAGATCTGCCCGGAAAACCAGACGGAGAGCGGTCAGATGCCGCTCTTCGCGGTGGCCCACTGGCCGCCCGGGGACCCCCACCCCTTCGGGTACATCGTGCTCCGCAAGGTGCCGGGCGAGGAGCCCGAGCTGTACCGGATCGCCCCGAACTGGATCACTCCGGACTTCGAGTCGGCCACGGAGAACATCGACCTGCACCGTAAGCAGACGCTTTGAGGCGGGCGGCCGGGGTGCGGGAATCTTCCTGATCTCCCGGGTTTGCATTCGTAGTCGGGAGCGAGCAGCGTGTCGCCCATGACCGCGCCCGAGCAGCTTCTCTCCGAATTCATCCGGCACGCGAGTGTCTCCACGGATCCGGGTGCCCAAGTCGGGATGGAGGGAGCCCGCGCTTGGGTGGCGGGCCAGCTGCGGGACCTCGGCTTCGCAGTGGAGGAGATTGCCACTCCCCTCCATCCTCTCCTCCTCGCCGAACGACGAACCCGGCCAGAGCATCCGCACCTGCTTCTCTACGGGCACTACGATGTCCAACCGGCCGACCCCTACGAGCTCTGGACAACCCCGCCCTTCGAGGCCGCGGTCCGCCACGGCCGGATCTATGGGCGCGGAGCCGCCGACAACAAGGGCCCGATGGTCGTCCACCTCTCCGCGCTCCGGGAGGTCCTCCACACGAACCCCGATCTCCCCCTGAATTTGACCTACCTGGTCGAGGGAGAAGAGGAGATCGGCAGCCCCAGCTTTCGGGGCTTCCTCGAGCAGTACCGCGAGCGGCTCGCCGAGGCCGAGGTGGTCCTCCTCTCGGACACCGCCAGCCCCTCCACGGAACAGCTGGTCATCACCACCGCCCTCCGCGGTCTCCTCTACGTGGGAGTCAAGGTGACCGGACCGCGCACGGATCTGCACTCGGGCATGCACGGCGGGGCCGTCCGCAATCCCATTCAGGCCCTCGCCACGCTGCTGGCCTCCCTCCACACGGAGAACGGCGCGGTCAATGTGCCGGGCTTCTACGACGAGGTGACCCCGCCCGCCGATTGGGAACGGGAGGAACTGACCCATGTCGGTCGCAGCGCGGAGGACTACGCCCGCTTTCTCGGGGTCGACGCCTTCTTCCCGCCCCCGGGCTACTCGCCGGAAGAGGCGATTCGCTTTGCGCCCACTCTGGAGTTCAACGGCATCGGGGGCGGCTTCCAGGGCGAGGGAGTCAAGACGGTCATCCCCAGCGAAGCCCGTGCCAAGATCACCTGCCGACTGGTCGCCGACCAGGATCCCTTCGTCCTCGAGGAACGGGTCTGCCAAGCCCTCCGCGATCGCTGCCCGCCAGGAGTGACCCTCGAGCTGGAGACGGGCTCCCGGGCGTATCCCTACTCGGTGATCCCCCCGGACCGCCCGAACACGCCCGCCGACCAGCCGGAAGCCGTCGCCCGGGCCTTCCATGCGGTCGAGAATGCCGTCACCGATACCTTCGGCCGTCGCCCGCTCTACTTGCGCGAGGGCGGTAGTGTCCCGCTGGTCGCCGACTTGCAGAAAATTGCCGGTCTCGACACGATCCTTCTGGGGCTGTTCACCCCGGAGGACAACCTCCACGCGCCCGACGAGTCCTTTTCCCTCCGCACTCTCGAACGGGGGATCCCCGCCTTCGCGGAAATCTTTCGCCGGATCGCGGGATCCACGGACTAGGCCCGGCCCCACCTCCGGCCCGGCACCCGCGTCCGGCCACCGGGAAAAATCGCGGTCTGGCTCGGTCCCCGGCCGGGGTGGATGGTTTCCCAGTTGCGAGGCTCGGTAGGCGCCGCTCCCCCGCCGCCGCCTACTGGGCCTCCCCGCACTCCGGAGACTCACCCGGGTGGGCTCTTCGTGCGGTCCTCGCTCCCGCCCGAGGCCGGGAGAACGGTGCCTTTGGCTCGTCTCTCTCTTACCCCGCACTCTGAAGGGTGAAAACTCCCTCTGCCTGCTCCCACACACTCTTTTCCCGCGGAATCGCGCTTCCCGAAGCTAACGGCGCTGATTCACGGGGAGTCATACGCTGGCAGTGGCCGCTTGGGCCAATCCCCTTGTCGGTCTCTCGCTCTGCTACGGATAACTTCTGGCAACGGATGCCAAGGGGAGGGACGGCGAGGGCGGTTCGAAGCCTCCGGCTCGGGAATTCGTGGGGAAAAGGGATCAGTGCCATCCACTGGAACGTTGCCGTCAAGGTCGGGATCGACTCAGTCTGAAGGGGTGGCGGTCAACAAGGAGAATTTCTCCCCGCGTTGCCGGGGCGCACGGGGCGTGGGTAGGCTTGGATAGGAAATGGCTCACTCCACACCCACCAAGCCCCGGTTGCGCCTGCGGGAAGCCAGAGTCCTCGAAGTCGCGGAAGAATTGCTGGAGGAGAGGGGCTATCTCGGGCTCCATCTCGATGAAGTCGCCCGCGCGGTGGAGGTGTCCCGACCGACGCTCTACAACCATTTTTCTTGCAAGGAGGACCTGATCGCGGGGATCGCGAACGGATACTTGCGGGAGCGCCGTCGACTGTTTCGCCAGTCCCTCGCTTTCCCGGGGACGTCCCGCGAGAAGCTCTGCTCTGTCGGGGTCGCCTACGGGATTCTCGCCGAGGAAAGACCCCAGGCGCTTGCCACTCTTCAGTTGGTCCGGAGTCCCTCGATTTGGGAGAAAGTGCAGGACGCGAGGCGGGAGGAACTGCAGGAGAATACGGAGGCGTGCTTTCGTGTCATGCTGGAACTTGTGGAGCGAGGACGTCATCAGGGGGAACTCCCTGAGGATGCGTCGGTGCCCCCGGCCGCCATCGTTGCCGGTATCGTCTCGCTCTCCCACGGGACCTTCCTGCTCAACCGGGATCTCTCCTTTTTCACGTCCGTCCTCGGTGAACCGACCACCAGCTTTCTCTTCGAACACTACACCGCCTTACTCGACGGCTACCGGTGGCGGCCGCTGTCCACGGAGACCGACTATCGAGCCTGTCGACTCCGGGCCCGGCTCTTTCTGCGACCGGAAGGAAAAGCCGAGCCGGAAACGGCTGCTGGGCACCGCAGCTGACCCGGAGTAAGCCCCCTATCCTTGCCCGGGGGAACGCGTGCGCGGGTTCCGGGTGGAAGGGTCGTCCGGATTCCCCACCCGGAACCGGGAAATCCTACGACTTGCCAGCTCCGCCGCCCCGACCGCGGAACCTCGGGATTCTTCTCTTCCCGGCCTTCGCTCTCCGGGAAGACGAAGGTTCATTCCTCGAAGCCGCGCGTCGACCTGTCGTGCGAGGGCTGCGGTGGCCTTGCCGAGGTCAATGCGCACGGCCCGGGGAACAAGCTTGGCGGGATCCGTGGGAGGAGGGTCGATCGCCGTGTTTGCAACCATTCCAATCCCATCCCGCCCCACCTCGAGCCGGGGTCGACATCTCCCCACCGGAATCGCACGGGTCAGGCTGGTGAAGTGGGTCGGGCCGCGGGCCCCGGCATGGCTCACAAATCCCCCCAATCCTCTCCTCTTCCCCGGCACGGTAGGGGTCGACCGTGGGGAGGGAGAGCCGCGCCAACCCCGCAAGGCCGCCATCCACAGGAGCAACCGGTACCTCCGGTCGAAGCGGAGGCAAGGCTGGAAGAAACAGGAATCCGGAAAATTGGAAGGTCCACAGGGGCAGGCGGTGCCTCCGGTCAAAGCGGAGCTTGCGGTCGGATCGGTCCAGTGCGCCGCCCACGCCGCCCACGCCGGCCGATCCGACTGTTCCCTTCCGCACGAGGCCTGTCTTGGGCTTCCACCGGAAGAATCGGCAACTCTCCACCGATTCCTGCGTTCATCCCCCGGGGTCCCGTCGCCCTGTTCTCGCCCTCCCGCCCTCCATCCCCGACTCTTCCTCTCAAGAACAACGGGAACGAACCTGCGACCGCGCGGTCTCTTCATGAACCGTACGGCGTCCAGGGGCTCGAGAACGACGCGCCCCGGACCCGGCACAACTCTGGCGAGGATCCAAGGTGCCTCCAAGGAGCCGCCAACGAGAGGCACGCGCCGCCCCGCTTCCAAGGCCAGCAAGGTTGCCCTCCTCGCTCCCAACCACGCCACCCCTCCACACACAGGGAGGTCGCGCACCCCCCTACCTCTGGCCCGCTCCCATGCTCAGCAGCCGAGGCGGCCCGGCCGGTGGACGCCGGTTCCCGCAACAAATCCGGCATCGCCAACACCCTCGGCCGCCCAAGCGCCTTCCCCCTCCCCCCCTTCTTCCCCAAACACCCCCCACCCCCACCCTCACTCAACCCGCAAGACAACCTCCCCCTCCCCGCACCCGATCCCCCAAGGCTTTCACCCTTCCACCCACCCCAGCCACTCCATCCCCACCAAACTCCTAAAGATTTCCGTTGCATAGGGACATAGCTTTCAAAACAGGTTAATCAGCGGAGGAAGGAGGATCGGTCTCTAGGACCAACCGAAGAACGATAAGGGAACCGAAACGGAAATTGGGCCCACCATGCCGCACGCCGACACCTCCCAAGGGCAGCTTCTCCCAACCGCAACCCGTCCCACCCCAACCTCCGAATGGAACCTCCCTACCCCGTCCTCCCCACAAAGCCCTCCCCACCCAACCCCCCTCCCCCAACACCACCCAACAAGCCCCTCCAACCCCAATCAACCTAACCTCACCCCCCGCCAAACCCTCCCAAGCTCCTTACACCCCCAAGAATTTCCCC
>CAJXLM010000006.1 GCA_913056175.1 uncultured Opitutia bacterium
GTGCCAGGGGGAGGACCGCGCGAATCGGCAGGAGAGCGGCGCCATGGAGAACCGCGCGGATTGGCGCGGGGCGGGGGTGGCTGGGGAAAAGTCCCCCGTCCCCTCCCGGCCCCGGTGCTGGAGGCAGCTCGCCGGCGACGGTTTCCACGCAGCCACCCTGCCGGGGGTGCAGATGGGCCGTAAGCTCCCACCCGGTCGTCCGGGCCCAGCCCCGCGCAACACTCCTGCGCTCTCCCCGGAGCGGGGACAGACATCGCATCCTCGTCGGACGAAACCCTCCGAACTTCGGTCGACTTCGGTGGGCGGGAATTTGGTGTGGTTGCCGGTGAGGGGTGGATCGTTGTCCGCCCGTCCCGTCCGTCCGCTCACCTGTCGGGCCCAGACGGGCGGAGCTGGGCCACCGTGGCTCCCCAGCCGCCACCGGCCGCATCGGCGAGCGCGTAGGAGAGCACCCGGGGATCCCTTTGGAGGAGGGAATGGACGGTGGTGCGGAGGGTGCCCGTGCCCTTGCCGTGAATGATCCGCACCTGGGAGAGTCCCCGGCGCTGGCACTCTCCAATGTATTCCGGCAGGAGTGCTCCCAGCTCCGAGGGCCGGAACGTGTGCAGGTCGAGCACTCCATCGATCGGTTGCCGGACCGGCTCGACCCCGGCACCAGCTTCGCCGCCCTCCCCGACCTCAGGCGGAGGCCTCTGCCCTTGGTCGGCGGCTGTCCGGGTGCGGTCGGTCCCGGGAGAACCCTTATTTCGGCGGGATTGCATATCCTAGCGAAAGCATATACAGAGACACAAAACCACGCAGCCCCGTTCGCTCCTTTTTATGAAATCACGCAAGATCCTCTTTCTTTGCACCGGGAACAGCGCCCGTAGCATTCTCGCCGAATTTCTTCTCCGCAAGAAGGATCCGTACCGGTTCACTTCCTACAGCGCGGGGGCCGCACCAAAGCCGAGCCCCCACCCCATGGCGCTCCGCGTTCTGCGGGAGACCTTCCGGATCGAACCGGAGGGCGCGCGGAGCAAGTCGTGGGACGAGTACGCCGATCTCCGCTTCGACTTCGTCATCACCGTATGCGACAACGCCCGGGAATCCTGCCCTGTCTGGCCCGGCCAGCCGATCGTAGCCCACTGGGGCTCGCCGGATCCGGCGATTTTCGAGGGGCCGGAGGCTGAGCAGCAGCGGCTATTTGAGGACGTCGGCTGGCAAATCTCGCGTCGGCTCGATCTTTTGCTCAACCTCCCCGTGGACAAGTTAGAAGAGCTGAGGGTAAATTTGGAAACGGCCACCCGGTCCATCGGCGAGCAAGAGAAACTCTGAATGGCCCCCGCATCCCCCCGGACCGACACCGCACAGGCGCCGACCGCTCCCCCCGAGGGTGCCTGGCGGCGCGTCTACAAAGGCCTCTGCGACGCGCAGCGCCTGCGGATTCTCCACCTTCTCCGGGCCGGTCCCCTCTGTGTCTGCCACCTCACCGAGATCCTCGGGACCCATCAGGTCCAGGTCTCCAAGCAGCTTCGCTACATGAGGGACCTCGGCCTCCTCTCGGTGCGCCGCCACGCCCAGTGGCGGATCTACCGGATCCGCGAGGACTCCTCCCCTCTTCTCGAGGCCAACCTGCGCTGCCTCGAGGACTGCTACGGCGAGGATCTGCGCTTTGCCGAGGACTTGCGGCGGCGGGACGAGGTCCTGTTTCGGGCGAACGACGAGGAGGGCGATTGTTCCGTGGTTCCTCGCGACGCCCCACCATAGCCGGACGCGGTCCCCGATGCCCGCTCCTGAGGGAGTCCTCGCTCTCCGCCCTCCGTTTCGCCCTCCCCGAACGCTGCGGAGTCCATGGCTTGGGGACCGTCGGCCCAGCCGCCGGCGGGCGGAAGGTTCCCGGGGCTTTCCGAGCCGGTCCCGGTTCTCCGCGGGAGTCGAAGCTTACCCCTCTCCGCCGGTTCCCCGGCCGCGTCACCCGGCCAAGTCCGTGGGGCCTTCCCCGAACCCGATCCCGCTTGTCCCGCCCGCCCGTCTCCGGGAGGGCTCAGTGGTGGTGGGCGAGGGAGTAGTGGGTGCCGATGGTACGGGTCAGCCGCAGCCATTCCTTCCATTGCCGATGGAGGGAAGCATGCAGCTGGCGCACTTCGCGCCGGAGGTGCCTGCGCCGGGAGGCGGAGGCCTGACGGAGTTCGGCGAGCTTCTCACGCACGGAGGCGGCATCGGTGTCGAACCGGTGGGCGAGGTGCTCAAGGCGTTCGGCGAGCTCGCGGGCGAGGGGTGCGGTGTGCTCCCCAAGGGAGTGGAGGAGCATCTTGCGGTCGCGCCGGACGAGGGACTTGCGGATGGTCAGGGAGTTGTTCTGGCGAAGGTTGCGGGCCAGTCCCAGGCGGGAGGCCAGCCAGATCATCCACTTGGAGGGGTCGAAGTGGTACCAGCGCACCCCGTTGCGGTAGTCGGAGGCGAAGGCGTGATGGTAGTTGTGGTAGCCCTCGCCAAAAGTCACCAGGGCGAGGAGGGCGTTGTCGACCGCGCTGAGCTCGCGGGCGTACGTCTTGGAGCCGAAGGTATGGCAGAGGGAGTTGATGAACCACGTGCAGTGGTGGATCATGGCCATGCGGAGGAGGAAGCCGAAGAAGAAGGACGCGAGCGGTCCAGTGAGCCACCAGCCGACGAGGAAGACGCCGACATTGACGGCAACGGTCAGCGGGATGAACCAGCGGTGCTGGCGGGCGACGCGTGGGTTGGCGAGCAGGTCCGGCACGAGGGAAGCGTCGAACTTACGCTCGTACTGGAAAAGCCAACCGACATGCGCGTACCAGAATCCCTTTTCGATGGAGTAGGGATCCTCGTCGGTGTCGACCTTCCGGTGGTGGAGGCGGTGGTCATGGGACCAGTTCAGGGCGGACATCTCGAAGCCGAGGGTGGATCCGAGGAGGACCATCCATTCGAGGACCGGGTTGGCCTGGTAGGCCCGGTGGGCGTAGAGGCGGTGGTAGCCGACCGTGATGGAGAGACCACCGATGGCGTAAGTGGCGAGGAAGAGTCCCCAAGCGGCCCAGGAGGACACCCCGAGGGCGAAGGGGAGAAGCCCCAGCAAGAGGACGTGGTATCCTACCACGAACCCGAAAAGGAAACGATTGCGGATCTTCGGCATCTTGATGGTAGGAGGTTCAGGCCGTTTTGAGGAAAGGGCAACAGGAAGCGTAGCTTTGTGGATACAATCCCGGGAAGAATCGGACGCACCGCCCCGGCCGATCCGGACCCCTTCCGGCAGCCTCAGGTACCGTCCGCGGGAGGCGGTGCGGGCGCCGGCATCGTGCGATCGAGGACCATCCGTCGGCGGGCCTCGCGGATGGCGAGCAGGTTGGCCACCAGAAGGACCGTAAGCACCAGGGCTCCGCCACCGAGGGCGCGTGGGCCCGGATTTTCGCCGAGGAACATCCAGACCAGCAACGGTGCGAGGACCGCCTCAAGCAGGAGGAGGGTGGAGACCTCGGCCGGGGTGATGTAGCGCGGACCCGTGCTGATCAGGCTCGTCGCAATGGGCACGCAGACCCCGCTGAGGGCGGCGATGAAGATCCAATCGGAGGGCCCGAGGGTGGCGGGCCGGGCAAAGGGGAGGAGGACCAGGGTGGTCAACGCGTAGGAGAGGACGACCGCCGGGACCATCGAGGTTTTCCGGGCGTGGCGGGCGATCGTGAACGCGATGGCCAAACAGAGGGCGGTCCCTACCGCGCAGAGGTCCCCGAGCGGGTTGCCGACCCCGCTGTGGACCGAACCCGAGACGATGATTCCCACGCCGACCATGCAGAGGACCACCGTGACCACCGTGCGGAGGCGGATCGGCTCGCGGAGGAAGATCCGGCTGATGACCGCAGCGTAGACCGGCGCCGTACTGAGGATGAAGACCGCGTTGGCGACCGCGGTGAGACTGACCGCGGTGACGAAGAGCAGGGAGGCGAAACTGAAGATGACCGCGTAGGCAATTCCCGGCCGACCCAGGGCGCGGAAGGCCGGCAACGGGTTCCCCCGGGAGGTCACCGTGAGGAAGAGGAAGATCATCACCCCGGCGGGCAGCGCCCGCCAGAAGGTGGTGGTCAGCGGGGGCGCGTCGATCAGGCGGATGAAGAGACTGTCCGGGCTGATAAAGACCACCCCGAGGGTGGTGAGGAGGAGGCCTTTGGCCTGGTCGGTCATGGTTCCCGAGCAAACCCTTGCCTCCCCCACCCTGCCGAGGGGAAAAGCGGCCCGGGCGTGGGTTCTCCCCGGCCGGCCCCGCCCGCGCTCACTCGAGGGTCACCTTGTGCTGCTCCCGGAGTGGCAGCTTCTGCAGGTAATCGATGCTGCGGGCGTGGTTGTTGAAAGGGAAGACGTGGAAGTGCTGGAGCATCGCGTAGCGGTCCGGATCCGGCTCGGAGAGCACTTTCTCGGCGAGCGGGAGGAGGAAAGTCTCCGTGCGGTAGCCACGGGAGAGGTTGGAGATGTTCGCAGCTTCCTTGCGGAGGACCTTGAGGGAGTTGCCGATCCCGCAGATGACCGCGTACTTGATGAGCACCTGGAAGCCGACCACCCCGACCAGACCGGCCCGGATGGGGAAGTGGAGCCCGTGGGCGCGGAGCGTGTCGATCAGCCCCAGCAGCGAAGCCGTCGCGAAGGTGAACTGCGTCATCATGCAGTACTCGTGCCCGTGCGAGGTGAAGTACTCGTACTTCTCCGTGTAGGCCTCGAGGATTTCCTCATCGGAGGCGTAGGGATGGGGCTCCGGGTGGCCGGCGACCGCGAAGGAGCGGATCCCGTACTCCTCGAAGAGCCCCGTGTGGAGGAGGTCCATGACCGTCCGGTAGGGTCCGCGCTGCTCCTTGAGCCCACCCCCGAGGAGGAGGATCTCGTCGAGCCCCAGCGACTGGAGGTTGGCGAGGAAGGCACGGAGGGTGGCCTCGTCCGGGACGAACCGCGCCGCCAGGTGGGGCACGGGCAGGTAGCCCGCGCGAAGGGCATTCTCGTAGGACTTGGTGGTCTTGGTGAGGTCCGTGTTCGGGAGGTGGACCACGTAGATGCGGGAGCCGGCGGGGAGGAGCCCATTGAGTTTCTCCGCGTTCTTGGTCTCCGCCGGCGTCATCTCATAGGAGACATCGGCGAGCATCCGCCCGAGCCAGGCGTACTTGTCCTCGTCGGAAATGATACCGACCGGCCGCCTCCGGCCGATCCCCATCTTCTGGAGGAGGCCAAGGATGCCGGGGTGGGGAGCGGAAGAAGCGTTCTTTTTCATGGGAAGGGTGCGTTCCGGGGATCGAGCGCGGCGCGCGGGGAGACGCCAGCGCGGACGATCGACCGGGGTCAGTGAGGGGCGTTCATGACAGGTGAAGGGAAGGCAAGGGGCACGGCCGGGGCAACCAGCGCATCAGGAGAGCCCGGAGATGACCCCGTCGGCATCGACGGACATCCCGGCAGCCGAGGGGATGCGCGGGAGGCCCGGCATGCGCATGATTTCCCCGCTGAGGGCGACGAGGAAGCCCGCACCCGTGTTGGCGACGACATCGCGGACCTCGAGGAGATGATCTTCGGGGGCACCGATCAGCTCCGGATCGTTGGAGAAGCTGTACTGGGTCTTGGCCATGCAGATCGGCAGGTCGCCGAAGCCATCTTCCTCGCACTGCTCGATCTTCCGCATGGCCACGCGGGTGAGCTGCACGTCGCGGGCGCGGTAGATCCCCTTGGCGATCGCGTCGATCTTCTCGATGAGGGAGAGGGAGGAGTCGTAGAGCGGGCGGAAGTCGGCGGTGCCCTCCTCGACCACCTCGACGACCGAACGGGCGAGGTCGACCGTGCCCGCGCTGCCCTCGGCCCAGTGCTTGCAGAGATGGGCCCGTACCCCCAGCTGGCGGCAGGCCTCCAGGACCACCTCGATTTCCGCCTCGGTGTCCGTGTGGAAGTGGTTCAGGCACACCACGACCGGCACGCCGAACTTGGCAAGGTTCTCGAGGTGGCGGCGCAGGTTGGCGAGTCCCCGCTCGACCGCGCCCGGATCCTCCTGGCCGAGGTCCTTCTTGCCGACTCCCCCGTGCATCTTGAGAGCGCGCACCGTTGCCACGATGACGGCGGCATCCGGCTGGAGCCCCGCCTTGCGGCACTTGATGTCGAAGAACTTCTCCGCGCCGAGGTCAGCGCCGAAGCCGGCCTCCGTGACCGTGTAGTCGGCCAGCTGCAGACCCATCTTCGTGGCCATGGCGGAGGAACAGCCGTGGGCGATGTTCGCGAAGGGTCCCCCGTGGATGAAGACCGGATTCTGCTCGAGGGTCTGCACGAGGTTCGGGAGGATCGCCTCCTTGAGGAGGACGCCCATGGCACCCTGCGCATCGAGGGCCCGGGCGAAGACCCGCTCCTTGTCGCGGTTTCGCCCGAGGGTGATCCGCCCCAGCTTGTCCATGAGGTCCTCGAGGCCCGTGGCCAGGCAGAGAATCGCCATGATCTCGGAGGCCACCGTGATGTCGAAACCCGTCTCGCGGGGGTTCCCGTTCTTCTTGCCGAGGGAGATGACGATGTCGCGGAGGGCGCGGTCGTTCATGTCGATGACCCGCTTCCACTCGACGGTCCCCGGTTTCAGGTCGAGCGGGTTGTCCCAGTAGAGGCTGTTGTCGAGCAGGGCGGCGAGCAGGTTATGGGCGGAGGTGACCGCGTGGAAATCCCCCGTGAAGTGGAGGTTGATGTCCTCCATCGGGATCACCTGGGAGTAGCCTCCGCCGGCGGCCCCGCCCTTCATGCCGAAGCACGGCCCGAGGGAGGGCTCGCGCAGGCAGGCCACCGTCTTCTTGCCGATCGCGTTGAGCCCGTCCGTCAGCCCGATCGTCGTGGTCGTCTTGCCCTCCCCAGCCGGGGTCGGGTTGATCGCGGTGACCAGGACCAGCTTGCCGTCCGGCTGGGGAGGCAGGCTGTTGTAGTACTGAAGGTCGACCTTTGCCTTGTCCCGGCCGAAGGGGACAAGACCCTCGCGGGCGATCCCGAGCTTGTCGGCGATCTCCTCGATCGGGCGCGGCGTGAACTGGTGGGCGATTTCGGCGTCGGTGGGCATGGGGCTGGGGGATTCGGGAGGGAGAAGGGAGACGGAGGGGAAAATGGGGGGCGGCGGAAGCGGAGACCGGCTTCCGGAAAGGGGCACCGAGGGGACTGGGCGGATTTCCTAGGCCTTGATTCTCTCCATTTTCGGATCGTACATCGGCTCGAGGGAGGGCACCGCGGCGACTTTCTCGTTCATCACGCTGATCTCGTACTTCGCGTCGAGCAGGTAGTCGGCATCGGCGACCCCGTGGTGGTTGTGGACATAACCGAGCCCGATGGAGGTCCCGAAGTAGGGGGAGAACTGGCCGGAGGTCAGGTGCCCCACCTTCTCACCATTCCGGTAGATCGGCTCGTAGTGGTAGAGGAGCGGTTCCGGATCCTCCAGGCGGAAGGCGACCAGCTTCCGGGAGGTTCCGTTGCGCTTCTGCTCGGCGATGTGCTCCTTGCCGAGGAAGTCGTGGGGCTTCTTGATCCGGGCGGCGAAGCCGACGTTCGCCTCCACCGGGGTCTCCGCGGCGGAGACATCGTGCCCCCAGTGGATGAAGGACTTCTCGAGGCGGAGGGAATTGATCGCGTGGTAGCCGGCCATACGGACCCCGAGCGTCTCTCCCTCCTGCATGAGCAGGTCGTAGGCGGCGGGGGCGTACTCGCTGCCGAGGGAGATCTCCCAGCCCAGTTCCCCGACGAAGGTGATCCGGGTGGCCCGGGCGCGGGCATAGCCGAAATCGATCATCCGGGAGGTGGCGAAGGGGAAGGCCTCGTTGGAGAAGTCGGCGTTGGAAACCCGCTGGAGCAGCTCGCGGGAGCGCGGCCCCATCACCCCGAGGACCGCGTAGCCGGAGGTGATGTCGGTGACCGTCGCGGCGAAGTCGCGCTCCTCGATCCGCTTCTGCAGGTACCAGAAGTCGTGGGCCTGGCTGGAGGCCGTTGTGTAGACGAGGAACTGGCACTCGCCGACCCGGGTGACGGTGACATCCCCCTCGATCCCGCCGCGCTCGTTGAGCAGCTGGGTGTAGACGACCTTGCCGACCGGCACGTCGATGCGGTTGCCGCAGGTCCACTCCAGCAGGTCGAGGGCCTCCTTGCCCTGGACGAGAAACTTGCCGAAGGAGGTCTGGTCGAAGACGGCGACATTCTCGCGGGCGGCCATGTGTTCCTCCGCCGAGTAGGGGAACCAGTTCTGGCGGCCGAAGGTGTACTCGTACTTTGGCTCGACCCCGGCGGGAGCGTACCAGTTCGCACGCTCCCAGCCGGACATCTCCCCGAAGCAGGCCCCCCGGGCGGCCAGTCGGTCGTGCAGCGGGGACGTCCGCACCGGGCGGGCCGACTCGATCTGCAGGTAGGGGAAGTTGATGTCGTAGAGCAGCCCGAGGATCTCCGTGCCCCGTTCCTCGAGGAAGCGCCGGTTGGCGGTGTGCTGGGGCGGCCGGATCGCCTCGATGTCGTGGGTGTCGTAGCGGGTGGGAGGCGTGCCCGAGAGAATGTACTCGGCGATGTAGCGGCCGGCCCCGCCGCAGGACTGGATCCCGCGGGAGTTGAAGCCGGCGGCGATGAGCAGGTTCTGCAGGTTCTGGGCCTCGCCGAGGAAGTAGTTGTTGTCGTAGGTGAAGGACTCCGGCCCGTTCATGTAGGTCTCGATGCCGACCTCACGCACGGCGGGGACGCGGTGGCGGACGTACTCGTAGACCTCGGCGGCGTGCTCCCAGTCCTCGTCGAGCCGGCCAAACTCGAAGTCCTCGGGAATTCCGTGGCGCGCCCACGGCTTGGCCGTGCGCTCGAAGAAACCCAGCATGAGGTGTCCCGTGTGGTCGTGCCAGCGGGTGCCGAGGGTCGGGCGCACGTAGCAGCGGGCGTCGAAGTCGCGGAGCAGGGGCAGGTCCGGGTCGATCCCCTCGAGGTGCTCGGTGAGCAGGTAGTAGTGCTCCATCGGCTGGAGGGGCACGTTCACCCCGTACTGGGCCGCGAAGTCGCGCGTCCAGATCCCGCCGGCGAGCACCACGTAGTCGGCGCGGATTTCTCCCTCCTCGGTGGTGACACCGGTCACCCGGTCGCCGTCGGTGAGCAGGCCGGTCACCTTCGTGTACTCGTGGACCTGGGCCCCGTGTTTCTCGGCGCCCTTGGCGAGGGCCTTGGTGCCCTCCTCCGGGTTGATGAGGGCGTCGTTGGGCACGTAGATCGCCCCGACGACATCGTCGATGTTCACGAGAGGCCACTTGTCCCGGGCCTCCCGCGGGGAGATCTCGTAGGCCTCCACATCGAAGGAGTCGGCGAGGGAGAGGGCCATGCGGAACTGCTGGTGGCGCTCCGGATGGGCGGTCACGAAAACCGAGCCCGTCCGCTTCCAGTCGATGTCGTGCCCGACCTCTTCGGCGACCTCCCGGAACATGTTGGTGGTCTCCTTGGCCATCATGATCATGGACTCGGAGGCCCGCATCTCTGAACAGATCCCGGCCGCGTGCCAGGAGGTTCCGGAGGAGAGGCTCTTGCGCTCGAGGAGGACGACGTCCTGGACGCCCTGGCGGGCCAGCTGGTAGGCGGTGCTCGTACCGATGACGCCGCCACCGACGATGACGACGCGGGCGCGGGAGGGGAGGTTCTGGCTCATGATGCGGTCTGCGGGGAGGAGGTCTCGGTGGGGGCGGGGGAACCGGCCGGCTGGCGGGCCGGGCGAATCTTCTCGTAGTGAGGGTCGTAGAGGGTGTCGGGAGCGACAAAGGCGCGGTAGCGCCGGCCGAAGTACTCCATGAACAGCTCGGTCCCCTCGGCGAAGTGGCCGGCGGCGAGGTAGGCGAAGCCGATGGAGGCGTCGACCGCGTAGCCGTAGTCGGCGCTCGTCACGTAGCCGATGCGGCGGCCCTCGCGGTCGTAGACCGTCTCGCTGCCCTGGAGGATGATGGTGGGGTTCTCCATCCGGAAGGTGCAGAGACGGACCTGCGGCCCGTCCTCGCGAACCCGGGCGAGGGTATCGCGCCCGAGGAAGTCGCCCTTCTTCCAGCTGATGACGAAGTCCGTGCCGACCTCGAAGGGGTTCTCGTTCTGGGCCATATCCCCGCCCCACGAGCGGTAGGACTTCTCGATGCGGAGGGAGTTGAACGCCCCTCCCCCGGCGGGAATGATCCCGTAGGGACGGCCGGCCTGCTCGAGCCGCTCCCAGAGCGTGCCGAGGTACTGCGGGTGGGTGTAGATTTCCCAGCCGGCCTCGCCCACGTAGGAGATGCGGAGCATGTAGCAGGGAACCTCCGCGATGTAGGCGAAGCGCCAGGTGAAGAACTTGAAGTCGCGGATGTCGCAGTTCGTCGAGCAGAGCGGCTGGACCACGCGGGGCGCATCCGGGCCCCAGATCCCGAGGGTGGCAAACTCGGAGGAGCGGTTGTGCAGGCGGACATCGCTGCGGTCCCCGACCTGCCGGCGGAGATGGGCCCAATCGTGGCCAGCGGAGCCCACCCCGGAGATCATCCAGAAAGTATCCTCGTCCATCCGGGAGATGGTGATGTCGCTCTTCACCCCGCCGTGGTCGGTCATCAGGTGCGAGTAGGTGATCCGGCCAACCGCGCGGTCCACCTGGCTGGGCGTGTGGTACTGGAGGAAGCCGAGGGCGCCCGGACCGGAGATCTCGAAGAGCTGGAAGGCGCTCAACTCGTAGAGAGCCACCTTCTCACGGGTGTGGAGAGCCTCCACCTGCTGGATTGGCGACCAGTTCTGGTCGATCCACGGCCGCCGCTTGGGGAAGTCCGGCTGCACGAGAGACTCGTTGCACTGGTACCAGTGGGCGCGGTCGTAGCCCATGGTGTCGAAGAAGACCGCCCCGAGCTCGCGCTGCTTGTCGAAGATGGGGCTGCGGGCAATATGGCGGGAAGTCTCCGGCTGCCGCTGCGGATGGTTGATCGCGTAGACCGTGCGGTAGGCTTCGCCGCCGCGGTTGTGGATGTAGCGCGGGGAACCCCAGTGGTCGTAGATGCGGTTGAGGTCGGCCTCGTGGAGATCCTGCTGGGGCTCGCCGGCGTCCATCCACTCGGCGATGGCCTTGGCGAAACCGGCGGCGTGGGTGAACCAGATGGCTTCGGCAACCCAGAAACCGCGGGTCTTCAACGATTCGCCGAGGAAGGAGCCGCCGTCCGGGCTAAAGGAGAAGATCCCGTTCATCGTCTTGACGAAGCCCGGCTGTTCCTCGGCGAGCATCGGGAAGAGCTCACTGGAACGCTCCCAGCACTCGGTGAAGTCCCCGGGGGTGAACTCCCGCATGGAAGGCATGATCGGGGCCTCCCTCGGGTGGAGGACATCGCGGGCGTCGATGGGGATGGGCCGGTGGGAGTAATTGCCAATCCCGAACCCGCCCCAGTGCTGCCGGAAGTAGAGGGCGTGGTCCTGGTCGCGGAGGATGGGGATGCCGTGCTCGTGTCCGGCGAGGGCGCTCAACCCGCGGAGGTCCTCGGTAACCACGTACTGGTGCTCCATGGGAAGGAGCGGAATCGGCTGGCCGACCATCTCCCCGAGGAGCGGGCCCCAGAAGCCCGCGCAACAGAGGACGTACTCGCACTCGATACGGCCACGCGAGGTGACCACGGCGTCCACATGGTGGTGGGAGGTCTCGATGTCGAGGACGTCGGTCTCGTCGTAGAACTTCACCCCGCCCTCCTCCTCGGCGGTCTTCACGAGCACCTCCGTGCAGACCCCGATCCGGCCGACCCCGTCATCGCCGACGTAGTACCCGCCGAGCACCTCGCGCTCGTCGAGGAAGGGCACCCTCTCCTTGCATTCCTGCGGGGAGAGGACCACCCCGTCGAGCCCCCAGCTGTGGCCGATGGTGCAGCGGCGGTGCAGCTCGGCGAGGCGCTCCGGGGTCCGGGCGAACTCGATGCCCCCGTTCAGCATGGCCCCGTTCAGGCCCTCCCCGTTCACCAGTTCGTCGTAGAAGTGCACCCCGTAGTGGGCCATCTCGGTCATCAGCTTCGACCCATTCGTCTGGAACATCCCGCCGGGGGCGTGGGAGGAAGACCCCCCGAAGTTGGGTCGCTTGCCCTGGTCAATGACCACGATGTCGCGCCAGCCGAGGCGGGTGAGGTGGTAGGCGGCGGAGCAGCCGACGATGCCGGCCCCGATGATGACGAGTTTCGCTTGGCTTTCCATGGGGTTCCTTGGCGGGGTGGGGAGAGGGTTGGGGGAGGAAGCGGGAAAAACGGGGAGCTGCGGACGGTGGGGCGGGTTCAGCCCTCCGGCTCGTTGGGCGGGGAGAACTTGCCGGTCTTGTACTTGCGACCGGTCGGGGTGGTGGCGAGCCCGCCCTCGGAGGTCTCCTTGAGCTGGCGGGGCATCCGGCGGCCGATGTCGTGGAGGGCGAGGATCACATGGTCCAAGGGAACCACGCAGCGCGCGTCCGCAAGCGCCATGACCGCAGCCTCGAAGCTGTGCACGGCGAACATCCCGTTGCGGCTCACGCAGGGCACCTCAACATAGCCGCCGATCGGGTCGCAGACCAGGCCGAGGGTGTTCATGAGGGCGAAGGAGCCCGCGTTCGCCGCCTGCTGGGGGCTACCGCCCTGGGCCTCGACGATGGCGGCGGCCGCCATGCAGGAGGCGCTGCCCACCTCGGCCTGGCAGCCCCCGCGGGCGCCGGAGAAGCAGGCGTTCTTGCCGATGATCACCCCGATGCCCACGGCCGTGAAGAGGGCGCGGGCGGCCTGGCGGGTGGTGAGCCCCTCCTCCTCCTCGAGGGTGAGCAGGCAGGCCGGCACGATTCCAGCGGAGCCCGCGGTGGGAGTGGCCACGATGCGGCCGAACTGGGCATTGCACTCGAGGACGGCAAAACCGTAGGCGATGGTGCGGGCGAAGCGGCTGCCCATGAGGGGGCGTTCGCCCTCCGAGTAGCGGTAGAGCTTGGCAGCGTCGCCACCGGAGAGCCCGCTCGGGGAGGTCCCGTGGATCTTGAGGCCCTCGGCCACGCTCTCGCGCATCTTCCCGTAGAACTCCTCCATCTTCGCGAGGAGCTCCTCGAGGGTGAGGCCCTGCTCGGTCGCCTCCCGCCGGAGGGCGACGTCCGCGATGGAGAGGTCGTGCTGCGCGCAGAGGGCGAGCAGCTCTTCAGCAGTGTCGTAGTCGAAGGAGGAGAGAACTTCGTGCATGGCTTTCTCCCGGGGCGGGGGTTGCGACGGATCCGGGGCAACCCCCCGGGACGAATCGCCGGGAGGAGGCGTGGCGGAGGGGTCGCGCTGCATGGTCTCCCTCCCCTAGCGGGCCGGGGCGATCACCCGAAGGGCGGTGGTGGATTCGATTCTCTCGAGGAGCGAGCAAACCTCCGGCAGGGGCGGCGCGTCGCACTCGATGACGGTGAGGGCCTCCGTCCCGCGCGAGCGACGGCTCGTGCGGATCGTGGCGATGTTCATGTCCGCGCAGGCGAAGAGGCCAGTGATCTTCGCGAGGTAGCCCGGATGATCCCCGTGCCAGAGCACGAGAGTGTCGAGGTTGCCCCCGAACCGGGTCTTGAAGCCATCCACGCTGGTGATCTCGACAACCCCGCCCCCCACCGAGCTGCCCGTGACCACGTGGTGCTCGTGGTCCGGTCCATCGAGGTGGAGTCGGGCGGTGTTCGGGTGGGCCTCCTCGCCGAGGTCGGCGGACTCGAAGCTCACCTCGATCCCGGCGGCGGCGGCCAGCTCGAGGCTGTCCTTGAGCCGCTCATCCTCGGGCGTGTGCCCGAGGAGACCGGAGGCGAGCGCACGATCGGTGGCGTGCCCACGGCCCGTTGCCGCGAAGGAGCCGTGCAGCTCGATGCGGACCCGGCGGGGGGCTTCCCGGCACAACGACCTCGCCACCCAGCCGATACGGACTGCCCCCGCCGTGTGGCTGCTGGACGGTCCGACCATGGCGGGCCCGATGATGTCGAAGGCCGAGAAGCCCATTGCCGGAGTGCCCCGCGGCTCAGTCCGCCCAGTCGCGGCCCTTGTACTTGGCCACCTCGCGGGCGTTGGGGTTGACGGAGGGACGGAAGGGCACTTCCACCACCTCACCGGAGACGGTGTTGCCGGGATGGCCCACGGCGTACTCATCCGGCAGCCAGACGTGCAAGCCGGTGCCGATCTCGGTCATGTCCAGCGGGACGTAGGCGAGCGCGATGTTGATCTGCAGCTCGGGGGAGTACCAGGGGGAGGTTACGTAGCCGACGGGATCCCCGGTTTCCTCGCGGGAGATCAGCCAGAAGTCGGAGGCGTAGTCGGTGACGGGGAGACCGCCAAAGGTGATCCCGACCATCTTCAGGGCGAAGGGAGGCTTCCCCGCCTCGATCTGGGCGCGGACCTCCTCCAGCCGGGCCTTGCCAATGTAGTCGGCCTCCTTCTTGCGGGGCACTTGGTAGGCAAGGTTCGTCTGGAAGGGGAGGGACTCCGCGTCGATGTCCTGGCCCCAGGAGAGGATGCCGGCGGCGATCCGCCGGTGGTGGGCCGGGGCAATCACCATGAGGTTGTGCTTCTCACCGACCTCGAGCACCGTGTTCCAGAGCCGCTCCGCGTTGATCGTGGCGTCGTAGAGGTAGATCTCGTACCCCTTCTCCCCGGTGAAGCCCGTCTGCGAGATGATGACGTCGCAACCGTCCACCTTTCCGGCCATGAGCCCGTAGTAGGGGATCTCGCGCACCTCTTCGCCGAAGAGGTCGGCCATGAGGGCTTCCGACTTCGGGCCCTGGATCTGGACCGGGGCCACGTCGATCTCGGCGATGCTCACATCGTAGCCCTTGCCGAGGTTCACTCCCCGCATCCACAGCTCGAGGTCACTGTCGGACAGGGAGAACCAGAACTCGTCCTCGGCGATGCGCAGGAGGACGGGGTCGTTGAGGATGCCGCCGTCCTCATTGCAAAGGATCACGTACTTGCCCCGCATCGGCTTGATCTTGGTGGCATCGCGGGTGATCACGTAGTTGACGAAGGCTTCCGCATCCGGGCCCTTCACCTGGATCTGCCGCTCCACGGCGACGTTCCACATGGTCACGTGGTTGACGAGGGCGTCGTACTCGACCATGGCGCCGCCCTCCTCGGGCCGCACGTATCCCCGCGGGTGGTACATGCGGTTGTAGACCGTCGCCCGCCAGCAACCCGCCTCGTGGGAAAGATGCCAGTAGGGGGACTTGCGCACACGCGTGGAGATGAGCATCTCCACCGGGGTCCGGCCACTCTGCCGGAGGTTGATCGGGACCTTCCGGTCGGACTGGTCGACCGTGCTCACCTGACCGGTGATCTGGCGGCCGAGAGCCGGGGTGGAGGCGGGAGCGGTGCTTTCGGCACCCGCTTCCGGGTTCGCATGTGGGGAGGAGTCAGACGTGCTCATTGAGTTCGGAGGAGACTACGATGTTGGGGGTTCCCAGACCGTGGGCCTGGAGGGTGGTTTCCTCTCGCAAACCTTGGAATCCACAACTACACCCATGGTCCGGCCGGCACGCGCTTGGTAGATCGCTCTCCAAAGCACCAGCAATAAGGCGGATAGGGCTGATGGGGTTCATAAGATGTGCGAGAAGCAGCGGGACAAAGGACCTTTGCATTTTGGAAGTCAAGGGTTTTTTGGAATATTTTTAGGGGATTGATGGTCAATGCTTTATAGATCATTTTACCCCTCCTGGAGGGGCCTCAAAACCAGATTTGGGATTTCCCAAGATTTTCCTCTTCCGACACCCCCTTGTGGCGGGACCGGGACGCCCGTCGACGCCCCCGTTTCCGGCCCGGAAACACTCCCCCGAAGGCAGCCCGCACCCCCGCTTTTCCGCTCGGCGCGGCAGTCCGCGGCAGCGAGCCCAGCCGTACCGGGGCGAGGGATCGACGGGTGGGCCGACGCCGGACCTCTCCCGGGCTGGGGGCGGCGCTCAGGAACCGGCCCCGGCGGCCTCGGGATCGTTCTGCGGCTGCCCTCGCCCCGGTTCCGGCGCCCGATCGGCCAGGGCCTCGGCGAGATCCCGCCCTCCCGGTTCCTGGAAGAGGGCGAGCCCGAAGGCGGGGAGGACGGCAAAGAAGTGGTCGAAGAGGTCGGACTGGATGGACTCGTACTCCGTCCACACCGTGGTATTCGTGAACACGTAGACCTCCAGCGGAACTCCCTGGCCGTCCGGGGCGAGCTGGCGGACCATGTAGGTCATGTCCTTGCGGACGCGGTCATCGGAGCGCAGGTAGGCCAGCACGTAGGCGCGGAAGCAGCCCAGGTTGGTCAGCTGGCGTCCGTTCGGCCCCTCGCCCTCCGGGGGGAGGCCGTGCTTCTCGTTCCAGTTGCGGACCTCCTTTTCCTTGGCTTCCAGATGCGGGCGGAGCAGTTGGATCCCGCAAAGGGCCTCGTACTCCTCCGGCCGGAGGAAATGGACTGTGCGCAGGTCGATCCGGAGGGCGCGCTTGATCCGGCGCCCGCCCGAATCGGACATTCCGCGCCAATTGACGAAGGCCGTGGAGATCAGGTCGTAGGCGGGAACGTTACTGATCGTCTTATCGAAATTGCGGACCTTGACCGTGGTGAGGGTGATGTCGATGACGGGGCCGTTGGCCTTGCCCTCGATCTGGATCCAGTCCCCCTGGCGCACCATGTTGTTGAGGGAGAGCTGGATCCCGGCGACCAGCCCGAGGATGACGTCGCGGAAGATGAGCAGGAGGACCGCGGTCAGGGCGCCCAGCCCGGAAAGGATGACCAGCGGGCTCTTGTCGAAGAGCAGCGAGGCGGCGACGATCATGCCGAAGATGTTGATCGTCAGCTTGATCGCCTGGGAGAACCCGCGGATGGGGAGGTCGGCGAGCCGCCGGTGGGAACCGAGGAGGGAGCGCAGGAAGTTGACGACCCCATCGAGGACGAAGAGGACGACGAAGATCAGGTAGAGGCCGACGGTCGTATCGAGAATCTCCAGGCGCAGCTGGTTCGCGGAGATCCACGGGGTGGCCCAGTAGAGGAGGAGCGCCGGAACGAACTGGGAGACCCGGGCAAAGGCGTCCGACTCGACGAGCGGATCATCCCAGCGGAAGCGGGTCCGCTTGGCGATGGCCCGGATCACCCGCAGGAGCACCCGGCGCGTCAGCCAATTGGCGAGAACCGCGAGGAGCAGCGCTGCCAACAACCGGAGGCCATCCGCACCCGGCACGCCGACCCAGTCATTGAGGGCCGGAAAGAGCACGGAGCCGCCCTGCTGGGCGAGAGGGAGGGTGAGCAGGCCCAGGCTCATGCCTCGGGAAGGGCGTGCGCGCGGAGATCCTCGAGTCGGCAGATCCGCAGGGCGGTCTCGTGGGTGGACTCGAGGCGGACCGGCGGCGCGCAGCCGGCCTCGAGTGCCTCCTGCCAGCGGGCGGCGCACAGGCACCAGTGATCGCCCGGCCGGAGCCCGGGGAACCCGTATTCCGGGCGCGGGCTCCGCAGGTCATTGCCGCGCGCGGAGGTAAAGGCGAGAAACTCCTCGGTGAGGCGGGCGCAGACCGCGTGGATCCCGAGGTCGCCGGCGGGAACCTCGCAGGAGCCGTTGCGGAGGTAGCCCGTCAGCGGGTCGAGGCAGCAGGCCTGCAGCGGCTCCCCGAGCACATTGCGTTGCGGCGCGTGAATCATCCCCGTTCCCCTTTCCCCGGCGTCGGTTCCTGTGCCCGGCGGTCCCCCTCGCCTGCGGCTACCAGCCCGAGTGCGGCGGTCTGTTCCATGGCCGCCCGGAAGCCCGGGTCCCCCCAGAGGTTGGCAAATTCCGTGTTCGTGTTCACGCGGATGAAGTATTGCTCGCCCGTGCCCAACAAATGGGAACGGAGCAGGTCCCGCACGTAGGAAACCGGGGTGGGGAAGGCGTTCAAGCGCTCCCCGTACTCGTAGGATCGTCCGCCGACGAGGTGCCAGTAGTGGACATTCTGCGCATTGCCCTCGATCTCGAAGGACCGCCACTCGGAGGGGAGCAGGGCGAGGGAGCCGACCCGCCGGCGCACCCCGTGCTCCCGACCCGTGGCCGTCCACCCATTCTCCGTCCAGCAGCGGTCGGGCGTGTGGGAGGAGACCTCCATGACCGAGGCCTTGCCGGGAGCCCAGTAGGCCGCGTAGATCTCGAAGAACTCGTCGCCGCCCGCCCGCTCGTAGCGCCGGTAGACATAGTCGTCGAAATCGAGGATGGCGGTCGCCCGGTCGGCCATGGACTCGGTCGCCCCGATCTCCTTGTCGCGCACCTCCCAGCCGGGCACCGCAGCGGGCACGTACTTGTCGAGGTGGGGGCCGCGTCCCTCCTGCGCCTCCATGCCGAAGGGGTGCCAGAACTGCAAGAGCACCAACAGGCCGAAGAGGCTCCATCCAAACCAGGGAAAAATCTTTCTCATGCCGGAAATTTGCTTAGGGTAGCAGACTGTCGATAGCGCAGGACCCGCTCTTCCCGACGCCAGTATGAAATTCGCGGCCCTCATTTCCATCCCCCTTTTCTTCTTTCTCGCCGGATGCGCCAGCCTGCCCTCCCCGGACGCCGGGATGCCCGCCCAGGTCCGGGAGGCACCCCTCGCGGTTCCGTCGGGGGAGGCCCTTTTCCGGATCAACCTGCCCCCGGAAATCAGCCGCCTGCAGGCGCGGCTCGCGGTGAGCAACGCCGCCTTCGACGAGGGCTACCAGCTCGCCGCCTCGGCGGAAGGGGTCGACGCGCCCTCGCTCCTGCGCTTCTACAAGCGGGGTCTCTCCGGGGAGACCGTTTTCCTCGTGGCCTTCACTGCGGACCGGATCCGGGCATTCCCCCAGCTCTCCCTCCTCGGGGAGGGCCGCAGCGACCGGCTGGCGTATCTCGCCCGGATCCGGGCGGCCACGCTGCGGGACGGTATCGTCGCCCAAGTCGAGCGCCAGCTCCTCGGATACTGAGGAGAAGGCGGGAGGCGGCGGAGCGGCGCCACGGCCGGAGCGAGCTCTCACCTCCCGAGGAGCTTCCGCACCTCCGCGAGCGTGCGGGAGTTCACCAGGTCTTCGGCGCTGAGCCCGCCCTTCCGGGCGACATCGATGCCGTAGCGGACATAGGCGAGGTGTTCCGGCCGGTGGGCGTCGGGGTTGATGATCGCGAGGACCCCCTTCTCGCGTGCGCGCGCCCACTCCCGCCAGTCCATGTCGAGCCGGTGCGGGTTGGCGTTGATCTCGATCCACTTGCCGTTGGCCGCGGCAGCGTCGACCACCTTGGTCATGTCGACCGGGTAGGGCTCGCGCTGGAGGAGGAGACGGCCGGTGGGATGGGCGAGGAGGGTGACCGCGGGATGCTCGAGCGCCCGCACGATCCGGCGGGTGACCGTGTCCCGGTCCTGCCCGAATCCCCCCTGGTGAATCGAGACGACCACGTAGTCCAGCTCCGCGAGGACCTCGTCCGCGAAATCGAGGGAGCCGTCCTTGAGGATGTCGCACTCCGTACCGGCCAAGAGGTGGACCGGCAGTTCGCCCCCTTCATTGAGCCGCCGGATCTCCCCGACCTGCGCGAGCAGGCGTTCCGCGGAGAGCCCGTTCGCCTGGAAGCTGGAGGGGCTGTGGTCGGCGATTCCGAGGTAGTCCCAGCCGAGGTCACCGGCGGCCCGGGCCATTTCCTCCAGGGAGGCGTGCCCGTCCGAGGCAGTCGTGTGGTTGTGGAGGGCGCCCCGCAGGTCGGAGAGCTGGACGAGGTCGGGCAGCTCCCCCCTCTCGGCCCGCTCGATCTCGTCGCGCCCCTCGCGCAGCTCCGGAGGGATCCAGGCGAGTCCCAGCCGCGCGAAGAGTTCCTCCTCCTCGTGCACCGTCTCCCGCTCCCCGTTCTCCCCGTCGACCGCCTGCAGGCCCCATTCACTCAGGCTCCAGCCCCGTTCGAGGGCCCGCTGGCGCAGGAGGATGTTGTGCTGCTTGGATCCGGTGAAGTGGTGCAGCGCGGAGGGGAAGGTCACCTTGTCGACTACCCGCAGGTCGGCCTGGAGCCCGTTGCCGAAGCGGACACTCGACTTCGTGGTGCCCCGGGCGAGGACTTCGCTGACCTCCTCCCGGCCGACAAACCATTCCATGACCGGCTCCGGATCGGCGGCCTCGGCGAGGAAGTCGAGGTCGCCCACCGTCTCGCGGCGGCGGCGGAGACTCCCGGCGATGGCCGCCCGCTCGACCCCGGGAAGCGCGCGCAGGCCCTCGAGGATGGGGAAGGCGCGCTCCTCCGCGTCGGGGAGGAGGTGGCGCTCGGCGTAGCGCTCGAGGTTCTCGATCCCGTCGAGGATCTTCGCCGCGCTCTTCCGGCCAAAACCGCTCAGCCCGGCCACCCGGCCGTCCTGGCAGGCCGCCTTCAGCTCGGGGAGCGTCTCGATGCCCAGCTCCTTGTAAAACTTGTGGATGGACTTCCCGCCGAGGCCGGAGACCTCCAGCATCCCGAGCAGGCCGTCCGGGGTCTTCGCGCGGAGATCGTCGTAGTAGGGGAGCCGGCCCGTGCGAACGAGGGTGGCCACCTTCTCCGTCAGGGCATCGCCGAAGCCCTCCAGCTCCCCCAGGCGTTCCTCCGCCACGAGGGTCTCCACGGAATCCTCGGCCTGCTCGAGGGCGCGGGCCCCGTTCGTGTAGGCGCGCACCTTGAAGGGGTTGGCCCCCTGGATCTCGAGGAGGTGGGCGATCTCCTCGAGGACCTCGACGACTTCCTCGGTTTCCATGGACGGCGGTGTTCCCGTGGCGGGAAATGGGTCGGTGGGCTCCGCTCGCGGGCTGGCGCGCCTCAGGCCCGGCCGAGGTAGGAGTTGTCGTCCGTGCTCACCCGGATGATCTCGCCCTTCTTGATGAAGAGGGGGGCCTGCACGGTGAGCCCGGTCGAGGTGACCACCGGCTTTTGAGCGGAGCTGGCGGTGTCCCCCTTGAGGCCCTCGGGCGCTTCCACCACCTCCATCTCCACCGCGTTGGGGAGCTGGAGCTGGATGGGGCGGCCGTCCACGTAGAGGACATCGTAGAGTTGGGTCTCGGTGAGAAAGGCCTTCTGGTCGCCCACGAACTCCGCCGGGAGCACGGTGTCCTCGAAGGTTTCCGGGTCGAGGAAGTGGTAGCCCTCGCTGTCCTCGTAGCTGTACTCCAGCTTGTGGTTCTCCGTGTGGAGGAACTCCACGGAATCGGTGGAGCGGAACTTCGTGGTCGTCGTGCTGCCGGTGTTCAGGTTGCGCAGGGTGGTCTGGACAAAGCCCGCCTGGCGGCCCTGCGTGCGGTGGAGCATTTCCAGGACGAGGTGGGGTGCCCCCTGCAGTTCGATGACGCGGCCCTTGCGGATATCCGTTGGTGATGCCATCCCGGCACTCCAACGCCGCCGGGCGGCGCTGACAAGCGCGGGAAGTGGCCGCCGGCTCGACTTCCCCGGTCCGCCCCCCTTTCCTGCGGCCATGCCGGAACTGGGCGAAGTCGAGCACAACCGCAGGATCTGGGCGGCCTCCCGCGGGGAGCGGGTGGCGGAGGCCCGCGTCGACGAGGACAGCCGCCTCTACCGGGACACCGACCCGGCGGCCCTCGCCCGGGAGATTCCCGGCCGCGTCCTCGCGGAGGCCCTCGCCCACGGCAAGCAGATGCTCTTCCGCTTCGGGGACGATGGCTGGCTGGGCGTGCACCTCGGCATGACCGGGCATCTCCTCCGCCTGCCCCGGGCGGACTACGAGGAGGACCGGCACGACCACCTCGCCCTCTTCACCGACGGGCACGCCCTCGTCTTCCGGGACACCCGGCACTTCGGGAAGCTCACCTGGGAAACCTCGGCGGCCCCGCCCTCCTGGTGGCAGCAACTGCCGCCGCAAGTGCTCGACGCGGCCTTCGACCGGAAGCGGCTGCGCGCCATCCTCGAGCGCCGGGCGGGCACCCCGCTCAAGCCCCTCCTCCTCCAGCAGGAGTTCTTCCCCGGGGTGGGCAACTGGATGGCGGACGAGATTCTCTGGCGGGCGGCCCTCCACCCGGAACGACGGGCCGGAGACCTCGACGAGGAGGAGCGCAAGCATCTCTACCGGGAACTCCGCGAAGTCTGCCGGGGGGCGCTGCGCGTCTTCGGGGAGGATCCCGGCCAGCGCCCGCCCCGCGGCTGGCTCTTTCCCCACCGCTGGAAGGACGGCGGCACCTGCCCGCGGACGGGCGCACCCCTCGCCCGGATCCAGGTGGGCGGGCGGACGACCTGCTACTGCCCGGCCCGCCAGGGCGAAGCTCCCGGCGAGGCCTGAGAGAGGGCCCGGGCCCTCCCCTCCCCTACTCCGCCGGCAGCTGGAACCGCCAGAGGGATTCCTTGCCGCGGCGCTGCTCGAAGGTGTCCTCCAGCGGCTCGACCGAGAGCAGGCGGAACTCCGGATAGAACAGTTCCCGCACCTCTTCCGCGGTGATCGGCCAGGGAGGAGGGTCGTCGTTCTCCAGTCCCGTAAAGAGGATGGCAAAGATCCGGCCCCCCGGCTTGAGCAGGCGGGCAAAGGAGCGCAGGGCGTTCGGCCAGCCCTCCGGACCGATCGCGCAGAGGAAAGTGTGCTCGAAGATCCCGTCGAACCCGCCCGTCTCCCGGGGAGGCGCGAGCACGTCGCGCTGGTGGAAGGAGAGGCTCGGCAGTCGGTAGCGGTGCCGGGCGGTCTGCAGGGCCGAGGGCGCCACATCCCAGCCCTCCACGGTGAGCCCGCCCTCGGCGAGGGCGTGGGCGTCGTGCCCGTAGCCGCAGCCCGGCACGAGCACACGGCCGCCCTCCGGGAAGAACTCAAGGGCCTTGCGGAGGGCCGGCGTCGGCTCGCCCTGGTCCCAGCCGGTATCGCCCTGCTGGTAGCGTTCCTCCCAGGCGGCCATGGCGCGGGCCACCTCGGGATCGGTGTGCGGGATTTCGGCGGAGGAGCTGGACATGCCCTCCATCCTGCCCTGCTTCCCCGGTCGGGCGCAAGCGGCCCCGGCGGGAACCGACGGCGCACCGGGTGGCCGGGGTTCCCGCCACCGCCGGCCACGGCGATCCACCGCCCTCCCGGGGGCTCTTTCCCGGGCGCTCCTCAATCGCCGATCGGCTCGAGGTCGTACCCGTCCGGGCGGTCGAGCACCTGCCAGCCCGCCTCGCGGATCCGGTCGCGGAGGGCGTCGGCACTCGCGAAATCGCGCCGTCCCTTGGCCTCCCAGCGCTCGGCGGCAAGGGCGGCGACCTCGGCGGGGGCTTCCGCCGGTCGGGCCTGCGCACGGTCCTCCCGCCAGGCCCGGAGGTCGATCCCGAAGACCCCGAGAAAGGAACCGGCAAAGGAGAACCACGCCGCCGCCTCCCCCGGCTCCCAACCCCGGCCCTCCCTCTCGGCCCGGCCCACCTCGCGGAGAAAGTGCCCGAGCGCTTCCGGCGCGTTCAGGTCGTCCTCAAGGGCCGCCCAGGCGGCCCGTTGGTCTCCGCCGCCCGCGAAGGCCTCGGTGCCCCGGGCGACGACCTCCGGCCACGATGGGGAGAGCGGAGCCTCCCCGGCCGTGCCGACCCCCCGCCCCAGCGAGTGCTCAAGATCGGCGAGCCGCTGGAGGGCCTTGCGGGCGGCCCGGGCGTTCTCCCGGGTGAAGTTGAGGGTCTTCCGGTAGTGCCCGGAGAGGAGGGCCCAGCGGATTTCCATGGGGTGGAAGCCCTCCGCGCGGAGGTCGGCGAGGGTGAGGAAGTTGCCGAGGCTCTTGCTCATCTTGCGGCCCTCCACCTGGAGATGCTCGCAGTGGAACCAGTGGCGGACGAAGGGGCGCTCCCCGGAGACGCCCTCGCTCTGGGCGATCTCGTTCTCGTGGTGGGGGAAGCACAGGTCGACCCCGCCCCCGTGGACATCGAAGGAGGCCCCGAGGTAGTGCACGCTCATCGCGCTGCACTCCGTGTGCCAGCCCGGTCGTCCCCGGCCCCACGGGCTCTCCCAGCCGACCTCCCCGTCTTCCGGTTTCCAGGCCTTCCAGAGCACGAAATCGGAGACGCTCTCCTTGTCGTACTCGTCGGCATCCTCGAGGCGCCCGGAGGCATTCTCGCGGAGGGCCTCCCGGTCGATGCCGGAGAGCTGGCCGTAGCGCGGGAAGGAGGCGATCCGGTAGTAGACGGAGCCATCCGCGGTGGCGTAGGCATGCCCGGAGGCGAGCAGGCGCTCGATCAGCCCGATCTGCTCGGGAATGTGCTCGACCGCGGAGGGTTCCTCCCGCGGGGGGAGCAGGTTCAGGGCGGCGGCATCCTCGTGGAAACGGTCCCGCCAGCGCGCGGTGAAGGTGGGCAGGTCCTCGCCGGCGGCCGCCGCCTCCCGGATCGTCTTGTCGTCGACATCCGTGAGGTTGCGCACGTGGTGCACGGGGAGACCGCCCACCTCGACCACCCGGCGGAAGAGGTCCTGCACGAGAAAGGTGCGGAAGTTCCCGATGTGGGCGGGTCCGTACACGGTGGGCCCGCAGCAGTAGAAGCGAAGGGCTTCCCCGTCGGCCGCATACACCCGCTCCCGCTCGCCGGAGGCGGTGTTGTGGAGATACAGCGCCATGCGGGCGGAGCCGCTCAAGCTGTGGCGGTGATCCGGCGGGCCGCCTTCTCCGCGCCCTCGGCCCCCTCCTCGAGGAGGAGCCGGAACTCGTAGGCATCGCGGAGGGCCTCCCAGCTGGCCTCGATGATATTGTCCGAGACCCCCACCGTGCCCCAGCTGCGCTGGCCGTCGCTGGTTTCCACCTGTACGCGGATGCGGGCGTCGGTGCCCTCGTTCGAGTCGATGATGCGCACCTTGAAGTCGACCAGGCGCACCTGCTCAAGGTTGGGGAAGATCGGGAGGAGGGCCTTGCGGAGGGCGTGGTCGAGAGCCCCGACCGGACCACGGGCATCCGCTACCGTGTACATCGGGTGCCCGTCCGCAGCGATCTTCACGGTCGCCTCGGTGTAGAGTTCCCGCCCGTCGAGGCTCTCCTCGACAATGGTGGTGCGGTAGGAGTGCAGCACGATCCGGCTCTCCCGGCCGTGCAGGACCCGCTCGAGGAGCAGCTTGAAGGAGGCGTCGGCAGACTCGTACTCGTAGCCGCGGTACTCCAGCTCCTTGAGGGTCTCGAGGAGCCCGCGCATGCCCTCGGAGCGCGCCTCCACCTCCAGGCCCATCTCGCGGGCCTTCATCATGATGCTGGTGCGCCCGGACATGTCGGAGACGAGCACGCGGGTGCGGTTGCCGACCTCGGCGGGATCGATGTGCTCGTAGCTCCGGGCGACCTTGTTGGCGGCGTCCGCATGCACCCCGCCCTTGTGGGCGAAGGAGCTGGCCCCCACGAAGGGGGCCCGCAGGTCCGGCCGCTGGTTCGCCATGTCGTCGATGTAGAGGGAAAGGTCGCGGAGCTTCGCGAGGTGTTCCCCGCAGGCGAGGGCATAGCCCTGCTTGAGGACGAGGTTCGGCAGGATGGAAGTGAGGTTGGCGTTGCCGTTGCGCTCGCCGTAGCCGTTCATGGTCCCCTGCACCTGGACGGCCCCCGCCCGCACCGCGGCGAGACTCACGGCCACGCCGAGGCCACAGTCATTGTGGGCGTGCACGCCGAGACGAAGGCGCGGGAAACGCTCCCGGACCACCCCGACGATTTCCTCCATCTCGTGGACCTGGGTGCCCCCGTTCGTATCGCAGAGGACGAGGTGGGAGGCCCCGTTCTCGGCGGCCGCCCGCAGGGTGGCGAGGGCGTACTCCGGGTTGTCGCGGTACCCGTCGAAGAAGTGCTCGGCGTCGTAGAGGACCTCGCGGTCGGCGGCGGCGAGGAAGCGGACGGAGTCGCCGATCATGGCGAGGTTCTCCTCGCGGGTGGTCCGGATGACTTGCTCGACGTGGAGAAGCCAGGTCTTGCCGAAGATGGTGACCACCGGGGTGCCCGCCTCGAGGAGAGTGGCCAGCTGGGCGTCCTCGGCCGCGGGGATCCCGCTCCGCCGGGTGGACCCGAAGGCGGTCAGCCGGGCGTGCCCGAGCCGCAGGCCGGCCGCCTCCCGGAAGAAGGCGAGGTCGCGCGGGCTCGAGCCGGGCCAGCCGGCCTCGATGTAGTCGATCCCGAAGTGGTCGAGCTTCTCCACGATCCGGAGTTTCGAGTTCACCGAGAAGGAGATGCCCTCCCCCTGGGTCCCGTCCCGCAGGGTCGTGTCGTAGATGGTCAGGTCGTCCGGGGTGGCTTTCACGAGGACCGCCACCCTGCGCCGCACCGGTAGCGGTGGCAAGGCTGGAGCGTTCCGTGGTCCGGCCCGTCCGCGGCACCCGTACCGGGGTCCGTTCCCCAAATTTCGTTGCCTTCGCCGCGGCCGCTCCGAATCCTCCCCAGCCAGCATGAGACGATCTTCCGCACGCGCCTTCAGTCTCGTCGAGGTCCTCGTCGTCCTGGTCATCCTCGCCCTCCTCGCCACCATGGCGATCCCCGCTTGCCAGCGGATCCGGGAGAATTCGGAGCGCCAGACCGTCGAGCAGAACCTCGAACGCATCGCCGAGGCCGGACAGCGCTACCTTCTCGACTCCGGCACGGATTCGGTGACCTATCCGACCCTCGTGGACAACGGCTTCGATCCGGTTCCGTCCGTCGCCGGGGAAACCTACCAACACCTCGTGGTGAGGAACAGCGGAATGCTGGAGGTGGAGACCAACGACGGGGAGGTCCAATACGACTACTGAAGTGCAGGAGCCGGCGAGGCGGCTCCACCACCTGGACCGCGACGGACACCGTCTCGCCTACCGGGAGTTCGGGGATCCGGACGGACGCCCCGTCCTCTACTGCCACGGATGGCCGGGCTCCTCGGGACAGGCCGCCCTCGCCGACGAGGCCGCCCGGGCCCGGGGCATCCGGGTGATCGCCCCGGACCGTCCGGGCATCGGGGGCTCCTCGCCCCGGCCCAACCGCACCTTCCGGGACTGGCCGGGGGATTGCGTGGCCCTCGCCGACCACCTCGGCCTCGAACGCTTGGACCTGCTGGCCGTCTCCGGGGGCTCCCCCTACGCGCTCGCCTGCGCCACCCTCCGGCCGGACCGCGTGGACCGCGTGAGCATCCTCTGCGGAGCCTGCCTCCCCCGCTTCCTGCGGAAACGGGAGACCTCCCATTTCCTCTACCGCAACCTCCACCACCTCGAGAGGGAGGCACCCCACCTCGTGGGGACCGGCTTGGAGTGGTGCCACCAGATCCTCGACTTCACGCCGCCCGAGGTGGTCCTCCTCTGGGTCCGTCCGTTCCTCGGGGGTCCCGACCGGGAGGCTCTCCGTCCCCGGGCGATCCGCGCGATCATGGGGGCCAGCGTGCGGGCGGGTTTCCGCCAGCCGGAGGGCCTCCGCGCCGATGCCCTCCTTTTCGTGCAGCCCTGGAACCTTCCGCTGGACCGGAACGAACGGCCCGTGCACTTCTGGCACGGGACCGAGGACCAGAACATCCCCATCGCCGCGGGCCGGGCCACCGCGGCGGAAGTGCGGGGGGCGGAGTGGACGGAGGTCCCCGACGAGGGCCACTACAGCCTGCCGATCCGGCGGATGGATCTCGCCCTCGCCCGGCACGCCTCCTGAGGACCCTCCCCCGGTGGATCGAGGAGCCAACGCGAGCGCAACGCCCACCCCATGCGCGTGACCGGGGGCAAGGCCCGGGGGCTGCCCCTGCAGGCCCCGGCAAAGGGAAGGGACGTGCGGCCGGCCACCGACCGGCTCCGCGAGAGCCTGTTTTCCAGCCTCGGGGAGCGGGTGCCGGACGCCCGCGTGCTCGACCTCTTCGCGGGCACCGGATCCTATGGCCTCGAGGCCCTCTCCCGCGGTGCCGGGCGAGTCGTCTTCGTCGAGAATCACCGGGCGGCCCTGCGCTGCCTGCGGCTCAACCTCCGCCGGGTTGCCCCGGCGTGCGGGGACGGGCCCTCCGCTTCCGTGCGCGCCCGGGCCGTCCTGCCCCTTCCCCTCCTTCCGGGGGAGCGTTTCGACCTCGCGATCGCCGATCCCCCCTACGCCCAGTGGGAATCCCTCCGGGCGCCCCTCCTCCAGGCCCTGGGTCCCGTGCTCGCGGAGGACGCCCGGCTCGTCCTGGAAATCCCGGCGGAGTGGCGGCCCGAGACCCCGGGCTTCGAGGAGGTTCGCCGGCTCGGAGGCCGGCAACGGGGCGATCCTTCCCTCCTTCTGCTCGCACCGTCAGCCCGAGCCGAAGCCGATTCGGGATTGCCGGAGTCGATTTCGCTGCGCTAACCCCTTGGCACCGGACCTGCCGCCCGGCCCGATCCCCACCCCGCCCGTGCCCTCCGCCCAACCGCTGCTTTCCCTCGCCCTGTCGGTCCTCTCCATCGCCCCCTTCACCGTGGGCGTGGCCCTCAGCCTGCACGGGCTGCTCCTGCCGGAAAGGCGTCCCAACTTCAACGACTGGTACCGCCGGAGGTATCCGCGACAACAGTGGAGCGAGGCCAATTATGTCCGCTTTACCCGCCGTGTCAGTGCCCTGCTGTTCGTACTTTCCCTGCTCTACGGCGGTGCAGTGGTCCTTCTGCTCCAGTTCCTCCGCTAAATTAGAGGGTGCTCCGATTTTTCTCCTTGCACCTCCGCGCGCCCTTCGGCAGTCAACGGATGAAGGTGTCGATTAGTCGGCACTGTTTCCTCCTCCCTCACCACCCACTGCTTCCCGCGCCTTCCGATGGACGTAGAAATCCTCTCGCGCATCCAGTTCGCCTTCACCGTAGGCTTCCACTTCCTCTTCCCGCCCCTGACCATCGGGCTCGGTCTGAACCTGGTGATCATGTCGGCCCTCTGGCTGAAGACGCGGAACCCGCTGTACCACAATATGGCGCGGTTCTGGACACGGATCTTCGGCGTCATCTTCGCGGTGGGGGTGGCCACCGGGATCGTCATGGAGTTCCAGTTTGGGACGAACTGGGCGACCTACTCCCGCTTCGTGGGCGACGTCTTCGGCTCCCCCCTCGCCATCGAGGGGATCTACGCGTTCTTCCTCGAGTCCGGCTTCCTCGCCATCCTCCTTTTTGGGTGGAACAAGGTCGGGCCGAAGCTCCACTTCTTCTCCACCTGCATGGTGGCGCTCGGGTCCCACTTCAGCGCGATCTGGATCCTCGTGGCGAATTCCTTCATGCAGACCCCGGCCGGCTACTTTCTCGCGAAGAAGGTGAAGGTCACCGAGGACGGCACCCAGCATCCCCTCTCGGCGAACCTCGCCGAGGGCACCTACACCGTGAAGGAGGTGCCCCTGCCCGACGACTACGTCCTCCAACAGGCCGACCTGACGAGCGTCCGGGCGGTCATCGACAACTTCTGGGAGCTCGTCTTCAGCCCGTCCTCGATGGACCGGCTCATCCACACCACCCTCGCCTGCTGGTTGGCCGGCACCTTCCTCGTCATCAGCGTGAGCGCCTACTACCTCCTCCGGCGCAAGCACGTGGCCTTTGCCAAGGCGAGCATGAAGATCGCCCTGATCGTGGCGAGCATCACCGCCCTGCTCCAGCTGTGGAGCGCCGACTCGACCGCCCGGGGCGTGGCCGAGAACCAGCCCACGAAATTCGCGGCCATGGAAGGGCTTGCCGACAGCACCACGGACGCGCCCCTCGGCCTCGGTGGCATTGTCACCTGGGAGCGCGATGCCGAGGGCAACCGGGTGGGCATCAACGAAAGCGCCCTGAAAATTCCCGGGCTCCTCAGCATCCTCGTTTCCGGCGACTTCCTGAACCCCGGCAAAGGGGCCCAGACAGAGGTAAAGGGGCTGAACGACTTGCCCAGCGACGCCTTCCTGCAGCGGCGCTACCCCGACAAGACGCCCGCCCAGATCGCGGACGTGCGGCCGGAGTACTGGCCGAACGTGCCCGTGGTCTTCCAGACCTACCACATCATGATCGCCTGCTGGGGCGGGATCGCGCTGGTCGCCTTCCTCGGCCTGTTCCTCTGGTGGCGGGGCAAGCTCTGGCAGCCCGAGCACAGCCGCTTCATCCGCTTCTTCCTCTGGCTGTGCATCCTCTCGATCTTCCTGCCCCAGATCGCCAGCCAGTCCGGCTGGTTCACCGCGGAGATGGGCCGGCAGCCCTGGGTGGTCTACGAGATCCTCAAGACCAGTGAGGCGCTCTCCGAGGTTGTCCGGGCCAACCAGGTCCTCACCTCCCTGATCCTCTTCGGGCTCATCTACTTCCTCCTCTTCCTCATCTTCCTCTACTCGCTGAACAGCAAGATCCAGCACGGGCCCAGCGAGGATCTCACCGGTGCCGAGCTCCCCGAGAAGTGGCGGCCCCTCTCCATGAAGGGCGGCCGCATGGAGGATGTCGGCAAGTCGCCCCCGCAGTAAGTCCACCACCGCCCTTTCCCTTCCCACTCACCACCGCCATGGACCTTCCCACCATCTGGTTCATCCTCGTCGGCGTCCTCTTCACCGGCTACGTCATGCTCGACGGCTTCGACCTCGGCGTGGGCGGCCTGCACCTCTTCGTGCGCAAGGACGAGGACCGCCGCATCTTCCTCAACGCGATCGGCCCGGTCTGGGACGGCAACGAAGTCTGGCTGGTCACCGGCGGGGGCGCCCTCTTCGCTGCCTTCCCGGAGGTCTACGCCACCGTCTTCTCCGGTTTCTACGACGCCTTCATGCTGCTGCTCTTCGGCCTCATCTTCCGGGCCGTGGCCATCGAGTTCCGCAGCAAGCAACCCGGGCGGCTCTGGCGCGGCGGCTGGGACACCGCCTTCGCCATCGGCAGCTTGCTCTCCTCCCTTCTCATCGGGGTGGCCATGGGCAACGTGATCCACGGCGTGCCCCTCAACGAGAACCACGAGTTCATGGGCACGATCCTCACCCTCCTCAATCCCTACTCCCTGATGGTTGGCGTTTTCACGGTGTCCCTCTTTCTCATGCACGGGAACATCTACCTCATCCTGAAGACCGAGGGGGAACTGCAGCAGCGCCTGCTCCGCTGGGTGAAGGTGACGATCCCGATCTTCCTCGTCCTCTTCGCGATCGTCGGCTTCTCCACCCCCGCACTCCTCCCGCACATCGGGGAGGCCCTCGCCCGCAAGCCGATCCCGCTCATCCTCTTTTTCGTGCTCGCCATCCTTCTCGCCCTGAACATCCCGCGGGAGGTCTACCGCGGGAAGGAGTTCCGGGCCTTCCTCTGCTCCTGCGGGACCATGGCCTCGCTCATGATCCTCTTCGGGGCGACCGTCTACCCGAACATGGTCTTCTCCGTGCCGGACCCGGCGAACTCGCTGACCATCGCGAACGGTTCCTCCACCGACAAGACCCTCGGCTTCATGTTCGTGGTGGCCCTCATCGGCGTGCCCATCGTCATCGCCTACATGGCGTCCATCTACTACATCTTCCGCGGGAAGGTGAAGCTGGACGCGGAGAGCTACTGAGCGGGGGACCCGCTGGGCGGAGCCCCGCACCGCCCGCCCCGAGGGCCGCGGTTCCCCGGAGCGGCCACGATCAGCCCCCGAAGCGCACCCACTCGGCCCAGCCCGGAGGCCAGTGGGCGAGGAGAACCAGAGCCCAGGTGGTGCCGGCGAGGAGCAGGCTCAGGAAGACCGCCGCGCTCGCGATGTCCTTGGAACGCTTCGCGTAGGGGTGGGGCAGCTCGGAGATCTCGTTGACCGCCCACTCCACGGCTGTGTTGAGCAGCTCCACGATGAGTACGCCGACCACCGCCGCCATCAGGACGACCTTCTCCGCGACGGGCAGGTCGAGCGCGAGAGCGAGGGGCAAGAGCACGAGGGCGAGGACACACTCCTGCCGGAAGGCAGCCTCGTGCTTGAGGGCGGCGCCGAGGCCCTCCAGGGAGACCCTCCACGCGCGGACCAGCCGGCGCACGCCGCGCCCGTTCGGGGGGCCCCGGCGGTCGGCCGGACCGCCGGCCGACCCGTCCGCTTTGCGGCGGGCGACCGACGGGTCCGGCAGCCCCGCCGTCACGAGTCGGCCCGGTAGCCGCCGGAGCGCACGAAATTCGCCAGCCGCTCCAAGCCCTTCTCGATGGTCTCGTCCGCCGTGGCGTAACTGAGCCGGATGCCGCGGTCACTGCCGAAGCCCTCCCCGGCGACCACCGCCACGAGCTGCTGGTCGAGCAGCCGGCGGGCGAAGTCGGCGGGGGCAACCCCGAGGGCGCCAATGTCCGGAAAGAGGTAGAAGGCACCCTCCGAGGGAAAGCACTCGATCCCGTCGATCGCCCGCAGACCCTCCAGCAACCGAAGGCGGCGCCGGTCAAAGACCTCCCGCATGCCCGCGACCGCCTCCTTCGCGCGGTCGCGCTGCTCGAGGGCGGCGAGGGCCCCGTACTGGGCGAAGGTTGTCGCGTTCGAGGTGGTCTGGCTCTGGTAGCTGGCGATGGCCTTGGCGATGGCCGGCGGTGCCACGAGGGTCCCCAGCCGCCACCCGGTCATCGCGTAGGTCTTGCTGAACCCGGCCACGGTGAGAACGATCTCGGCCGCGCGGTCCGAGAGGGAGGCGGGGGAGAGATGCTCCGCCTCGCCGTAGAGGAGGTCCTCGTAGATTTCGTCCGAGAGGAGGAGCACGTCCTTCTCCGCGCACACCTCCACGATTTCCCGAATCCACTCGGGCGGGTAGACCGCTCCGGTCGGGTTGTTCGGACTGTTCAGGATGAGCAGGCGGGTGCGGTCGGTGATCGCCTCGCGCACCTGTTCGGCCGTCACCCGGTAGCCGCTCTCCGGTCCCGCCGGCAGGAGGACTGGAGTGCCCTCCGAGAGTCGGATCATCTCCGGATAACTCACCCAATAGGGAACCGGCAGGAGGACCTCGTCGCCGGGATTGCAGACCGCTTGGATCGCGAGGAAACAGCTGTACTTGCCGCCGGGGCTGACGATCACCTGGGCGGGCTCGCACCCGGCCAGCCCGTTCTCCTCGCGGTACTTGCGGGCCAACGCCGCCCGCAGCTCGGGCAGGCCGGGAGCCGGGGCATAGCGGGTCTTGCCCCCGCGGAGGGCCTCCACACCCGCCTCCACGATGAAATCGGGAGTGCCGAAATCCGGCTCACCCGCGCCAAAACCGCAGACATCCTCGCCCGCGGCCTTCAATTCCTTCGCCCGGGCATCGACCGCGAGGGTCGGCGAGGGCTGGATCCTTTGGATTCGTTCTGAAAGGTAGGGGTTGCTCATGACAGTTGCGGAATCGGACAGCAGAAACCCGCAGAGGCAACCGAAAAGCAGGGAGCGCTCCACGGGCCATCGCCGGGCAAGAGGGAATCAATCGCCCCGCATCGGCGCGGGGCGCTTCTCTCACAGCAACCAGACGCCCGGGAAGGACGCCGGACCCTCGCCCTAGCCGCGGCGCGGGGCCTTCTTGGCCGGCGTCTTCTTGGCAGGGGTCTTCTTGGCAGGGGTCTTCTTAGCGGGGGCCTTCTTGGCGGCCGCCTTTTTCGCGGGGGCCTTTTTCGCGGGGGCCTTCTTCGCCACTGCCTTCTTCGCCGGGACCTTTTTCGCAGCGGCCTTCTTCGCTACCGCCTTCTTGGCAACACCCTTCTTAGCCGCCACTTTCTTCGCAGGGGTCTTCTTGGCGACCGCCTTCTTGACCACCGTCTTTTTTGCCGGGGCCTTCTTCGCGACGGCCTTCTTCGCCGGTGCTTTCTTCACCGTCTTTTTCGGTGCGGCCTTTGGTGCGGCCTTGCGAGGAGCCGTCTTCTTGACGGTCTTCTTCGCACTGCCTGTGGTTTTCTTCGTAGCCATGTCGGTTGTTGTTGTTGGGTGGGGGCATCACCGGAGGTGACGATTCGGAGAGCGTACCAAGAGCGGTACGCAACGCTTCTCCAAAGCTGGGCCCGGGTGGGGAATCATGCCGGCTCGTTGGGGTCGCGCCCTCGCCTCGTGGCGCACCGGTTGGCCGAATGCCGTCGGGGAAGGTCGGCACGGCGACCCCGTCCAGCGCCCGGCCCGGGCGCGCTGTCTTTACTGGCTGGACGCAATCCTCCCGGAAGCTCCCGCCAACCGCAGCTCGTGCGGGTCACCGCTCCTCCCCGGTAAGGGGTGACAGGGTCTCCCTGTTGCATCGGCAGCTGCATGGCGAACCATCGTTCGATGATCGCCGGAGGAAAGGAAGCACCCTTCCGCAAGTCAACCACCTTATTGAAGCGGAAGGCGGCCAGTACCGCCCTCCCCCCGACCACCTCCGGCCTAGAAACGCTCGAAGGCGGAGGCAGGGGGAAGGGGGAGGGGCTCCCGCAGCGCGGATGGGTCCCACGCCCGGTTCGGGATCGTGATGCCGACCGCCGCCGCCGCGACCTGCACCTCAGTGCGGTCGCGGTCCCGCTCGTCGAAAGCCTCCAGCCGCCGCACCATCCATACCTCCCCGACCTTGCGAAAGCTGCGCACCTCCACGGAACGCAGCACCTCCCCGTTCCCCCCGAGATACTCGACACGCAGGGGCGCGGAGAAGCGACTGTCGAGGGCCAAGCGCACCGCGGTGACCCGCTCCCGGGCGAGGCGGCCCTGCCAGTCCGGCGGGGGCGCGAAGCGCACCCATTGGACGGGGCGACCGGCCACCCGGTCCGGCCCCTCGTAGGAATAGTCGGGCCAGTCGAGATAGGGCGCCGTCCAGTCGAAGAGAGTCAGCTCGACTCCGGGCCAGAGGGGAGCCCAGCCCGCGTCGGCGGAGAGCCGCTCGACGGCGCCGGTCTCCGCCGTCCACTGCCACGCTCCCGGCCGCTCCCCGCCCCGGAGAAGCCACCGTGTGCCGGAGGGCATCTCCACACGGAGGGAGGCGGAGCCGTCCGCCTCCCAGCGGAAGAAGAGAACGGCCCGGCGACTTTCCCGCTCTCCCCGCCGGGGAAAGTGCAGGAACTCCGCTTGGAGAAGACTGGCCGGCCCCCGCCGGTTCGCGCGGACACGCGCCACCAGTTCCGCGACCTCCTCCCCCTGCAGGCGGGGGATGGTTTCCCGACCGCGCAGCCTTTCCCGGCCCTCGGCCGGAAGTCCTACAGCCAGCCAGAGCAGGCAGAATACGGCGGCGATCCGCGGGAGCGCGGAGCAAGCCCGGGAGCGGCCCACGGGATCAGGAACCGTCCTGTCCGTTCCCGGCACCCCCATCAAGACTCTCCAACAGGAGAGGGTCCTCGCCCTGGGCCTCCGCCTCGGCGTCCTCGGCGGCGGTCCCGGCGCTACCCGCTGCCCCCTCCGCAGTGCTGGGAAGGGTTTCCGGAGAAGGTGCCGAATCCGCGCCGGGAGCCGGGAACGCGTCGGCCCCGGCGGGAGCCGCCTCTTCCCCACCGGCCGGCGTCCCCTCCCCTTCGCTGGCCGGGGCGGCGGACTCGAGCTCGGAGATCGTGGCCCCTCCCTCCGCGGCGGCGCCGCCGTCGCCCGAGCGGGTGGCGAGCTGCCCCAGGTAGAGACCGAAGGAAAGGACGAAAAAGGCGATGATCGCGTAGATCGTGCCCTTGGTGAGCACATTGCCGGCCTCCCCCCCGAAAGCCTGCTCGGCCGCCCCCCCACCGAGGGCCGCTCCCATGCCCGAGTTCGCGCTTGGCTTCTGCATGAGCACGAGAAGCGTCACGAAGAGGCAGATGAGGAGCAGGAGGACGGAAAAGATTGCGATAAGAAAGGTCGCCATGGCCGAAACCTGGAACGCTGGCCGGGAAAGCGGTTGAATTCAATCCCGGATTCCCGGAGGATTCCCACCGATGCGGAGAAGGAGTACGAGTCGTCCATGGCGGACCCACCGGTGGTGGCTCTACCCGCTGTTCGCGGTGGCCCTCGCCCTGCCGGTGCAGGCCCAATCCACCGACCGCCCGCTGCGCCGCGAGATCGCCTCCCTCCGCCAGGACGTGCAGGCCCTCCGGGAAACGGTGGGGGGCTTGCAGCTGGAGATCGAGTCCCTCCGCCGCCAGAACGAGCGTCTCCGCGGCCAGCTCGACGACTTGCGCGAGGCGGGGAACCGCCGGGGCGACGACGAGGCCCTCCTCAACGCGAGGATTGCCGACCTCCGCTCCGAGCTGCGCGGGGAAGATGCCCGCACCCGCAAGGAGATCGTTGCCGAAGTGACCCGCCAGATCAACGACCTCGCCGCCCGCGTGCGCACCTCCCTGGAAAGGATGGCCGGGGCCGGCGGGAGCAGCGGCGGGAGGGCCGCCGCCGTCGAATTCTCGGACGACTATCCCGAGACCGGTATTTCCTACCTCGTAGAGCGAGGCGACACCCTCAGTAAGATCGCCGCGGAACACGACAGCCGGGTTTCCTGGATCCGGGACGCCAACCGCATCGTGAACGCCGCCCGCGACTTGCGCGCCGGGGAGACGATCTTCGTGCCGCAGGAGCCGTGAGCCGGCCGGGTTCCGGCCACCCCGGAGTTGCCGGGCCCCTCCCTTCCCTGCTAGGAACGGCTCCGTGAGTAAGAAACGAGCGAGACTGGGCCGCGGGCTCGAAGGCATCCTGCAGGGGGGCACGGCCGCCGGAAAGACTTCCGGGGAGTCCGGCGAGCCGCCCGCGGCCACCCTGTCCGCGGAATCTCCTGCCGCCGCGCCGGAGGACATCCCCACCGCCAGCGGTTATGCCGCCATCGGGGTCGCCGAAGTCGTCCCCAATCCCTACCAGCCCCGCCGCGAGATCGAGCCGGCCGCCCTCGAGGAACTGGCCGGCAGCATCCGCGAGGAGGGACTCCTCCAGCCGATCGTCGTGCGCCCGGTCGGCGGGGGCTACCAGCTCATCGCCGGGGAACGGCGCTGGCGGGCCTTCCAGCATCTTGGGGAGGAGTCCATCCCCGCCCGCATCGTGGAGGGGGACGACACGCGGAGCGCCTCCCTCGCCCTCATCGAAAACCTCCAGCGCGAGGAGCTGAATCCAGTGGAAGAGGCCCTCGGGCTGGCCAGCCTCGTCAACGATTTCGACCTGACCCAGGCCGAGGCCGCCCGGCGGGTCGGCAAGGGCCGGGCCACCATCGCCAACGCCCTCCGCCTCCTCCAGCTCAGCCCGGAAATTCTCCAGGAACTCGCCAGTGGCCGGCTCAGCACGGGACATGCGAAGGTCCTCCTCGGGGTCGAGGACGAGCGCACCCGTCGGCGGCTCGCCCAACTGGCCACCCGCGAGCAGTGGTCGGTCCGGCGGCTGGAGGAAGCCGTCGCCGCCAGCCGTACTTCGACGGCCCGCCCTTCCCCCGCGCCCACCACGCGCACCTCCACGGCCCGCGACAGCCAGTTCGAGGCCGTTCGGCAGCGGGTCGAGGAGCACCTGCACGCTCCCGTGCAGTTGGAGTCCCGCGGCCGCGGCGGCCAACTCCGGGTGCGCTTCGACAATCCCGACGATCTCCAGCGCATCCTCGACCGACTCGGAATCGGTGCGGTCGACAGCGGGAAATCGGCTTGACGCCGCCGTTTTTCCGTCGGAATCTTTCTCTCAGTCGCGAGCGTAGCTCAGTTGGTAGAGCACCACCTTGCCAAGGTGGATGTCGAGGGTTCGAATCCCTTCGCTCGCTCCACAAAGCTCGCGACTCGCTCGATGGCTCCGAAGAGAAGACCTAATTCCTTCTTGGCGAAAATTCGGTAGCCTCTTCCCCCAACGGGATGTTTCGAAAGCCCCGTTCCCACAGGTAAGCTTCTTTTTTTATGGTCGGGATGACTGGATTCGAACCAGCGACCTCTGCGTCCCGAACGCAGCGCTCTCGCCAAGCTGAGCTACATCCCGCCTAGAAAAGGATCCAACCACATTCCCCCGGCACGCGCAAGCGCGGAAGCCACCGGATTAGGGCAGGTCCTTGCGGGTGGGCTCCACGCGGGTGGGTGGAACACGGGGAAGCTGTGCCGGACCGATGGTCCGGCGCAGCAGGAAGCGGTAGATCGCGGAGGAGACGAACCCGGCAAGAAGCCCGAGAAGGATTCCCCCGAGGAAGGTGCCCCCGAAGAGGCGCCCGAAAAGGTCGAGGATGAGGTTTACGCCGTCCGCCCGGGTCTCCTGCACGAGGAAGCGGAGGGTTTCGTGGAAGTTGTGGCCCTTTTCCTTGGCCTCCTCGAAGAGCTTCCCATAGCGCACCGGAGACCTCCCGAAGAAGAGATTCAGGAAAACGTTGCCGACGAGGTAGTTCATGTACCAGAGGGGCAGCACCGTGAGGGGGTTGGAAACGAGCTGGAGCCCGGCGAGGACGACGAGGTTCGCCCGGAAGACGAGCGCCGCGACAAAAGAGAGGATCAGCTGGAGCCCGTACAGCGGGACGAGGGCGATCACCCAGCCCGCGTAGAGGGCCGGGACCACCTGGGCCCGGCGGAAGGACCAGAGGTACATCCGCCGCAGGGCCGTGCCGGAGAACCACCTGAGCACGGGGTAACGCCGGATGTTCGACCGTCGCGGGAGGGGGCGCAGCAAGCGCTTCACGCGGCGAATCCGCTCGAAGCGGCGCTCCCGCAGGCGCGGATCCTCGCTGTCACCCGGCGGCTCCATCCCCCTACGGCGTTCGCCTCTCCAGGAGAAGGGCGGTCGCCCTGGCCACGCGTTCCCGCAGGCGTGGACCCGTCGTGGCGAGGGCTTCGGCCAGCGGGAGGTCCACCGGGGAAAGCTCCTCCGCGTGCAGGCCGGGCCCGAGCGAACGGAGATCCTCCCGGGCTTCCGGGGCAATCCGCCCGGCCAACAGGTACACCGGACAACCCGCCGCAAGGGCCCGCCGGGCCAACTCGACCGGACCCTTCCCCGTGAGTGAGCTGGCATCCACCCGGCCCTCCCCGGTCCAGACCACCGGGCCGCGCGCCCACTCCTCCTCCAGCCGGTGCACCGCCGCAAAGACCTCGAAACCGGAAACCCGCCGCACCGGGAACCACCAGCCCAGCCCGCAGGCCGTACCCCCGGCCGCGCCGCTCCCGGCGGCGGCGGGCGGCAGCGAGGATCCCCCGGTGCGCTCGAGGCCGGCCCAGAGGGTCCGGAGCGCTCGCTCCGCCCCGGCCGGATCCTCCACCCCCTTCTGCGGGCCGTAGCGGTGGCTGGCCCCCTCCGGACCGAAGAGGGGCGCGTCCACATCGGTCGCCGCCACGAGGGGCACCGGTATCAGGCCGCTCGGCCGCTCGGGCTTGGGCAGGTCCCGGAAACCGGCCGGCCGGAGCCGCTCCCCCGCGCCCGGCCACTGCGCCCCGAGGGCCTGCAGGGCCCCCGCACCGAGGTCGTTGGTGGCCGAACCGCCCAGCCCGAGGAGAATGCGGTCGGCCCCGCCCTCCAGCGCCCGGAGGAGCAGCTCCCCCACCCCGTGGGTGGAGCTCTCCCCGGGGTCCCGCTCCTCCGGCCGGAGGAGGCCGAGACCGCTGGCCGAGGCGAGGTCCGCCACCGCCACCCGCTCGGTGGTGGATTCCACCCCGAGCAAGAGGGCCGCCGCGGGGGGCAGGCGTTCTGCGGCCACCCAGCCTACGCCGGCCTCCACCGGCCGGCCGAGGGGATCGGGCACGACGGCCCGCTGCCACTCCCCCCCGACGGCCGCCACCACGCTCCGCGCGAAGCCCTCGCCCCCGTCGCTCAGGGGCAGGCGTCGGACCGTGGCGGCCGGATCCACCGACCGCACGCCCTCGGCGGCCCACTCCCCGGCCTCCTCCGCAGAAAGGGCTCCACGGTACTTGTCGAAGGCGAGGACCATGCGCATGCCGGGCGGGGGAGCCGGTTCGGTGAGGTCAGAGCGGCGGGATTGTCAACGCAGCTCGCGCCCGGTCTTCCCGTCCAGCACCTTGAAGTTCTCCACGTGGTAGGAGGGATCGGCTCGGAAGGACAGGTTGACCCCGTAGCTCCTTTCCAGCTCGAGGAGGTGCGGCTCGTCCTCGGAGCGGAGCCGCTCGAGATTCACGGGGTGGAGGAGCACCCGCAGGAAGAGCGGCTCGCCGGTCCCGTTCCCCTGCCGGCGGGCGTGCCGGGCCACGTTCACGAGCCGCCGCTGGATCTCCACGCTGAGCGAGCGCGGCGACTTCACGATGCCCCGCCCGTTGCAGTAGGGGCAGGAGGTGTAGATGCCGCTGGAATGGCTCTCCTTGTGCCGCTGGCGGCTCATCTGGAGGAGGCCCAGCTGGGAAATCGGCAGGACGTGGCTCTTCGCGCTGTCCTTGGCCATTTCGTCCTTCATCCGCTGGTAGACGGCGGTGCGGTCCCGCTTCTGCTTCATGTCGATGAAGTCGATCACGATGAGTCCGCCGATGTTGCGCAGGCGGATCTGGCGGGCCGCCTCCTGGGCCGCCTCGAGGTTTGCCCGCACGATGAAGTCCTTCCCGTCCTTGCTGCCGCCCTTGTGGCCGCCGGTGTTCACGTCGATCGAGACCATCGCCTCGGTCTCCTCGATGACGATCTCCCCGCCGCTGGGCAGGGGCACCTTCCGCATGAAGGTCTGCTCGATCTGCCGCTCCACGTTGAAGCGCTCGAAGATGGGGATGTTCTCCTCGAAGAGGCTGATCTTCGAGCGGGAGCGGGAGGAGATCTGCCCGACGAGGCCCACCATCCGCCGGTGGGCCTCCGGGTTGTCGATGATCACGCGGTCGATGTCCTCGGTGAGGAAGTCGCGCACGGTCCGCTCGACGAGGTCCGGCTCCTGGTAGACGCAGGCGGTCTTCCGGCCCTTGCCGATCCGTTCCTGGATCTCCTCCCACTGCTTGAGGAGGAGGTGCAGGTCGCGCACGAAGAACCGTGCCTTCTTGCCCTCGCCGGCAGTCCGCAGGATCACCCCCATCCCCTCGGGGAGCGTCAGCTCCCGAAGGATCCGCTTCAACCGGCTCCGCTCGTTGCGGTCCTCGATCTTCCGGGAAATCCCGCACTGGCCGGAAAAGGGCATGAGCACGAGGAAGCGGCCGGGCAGGGAAATATTCGTGGTGGTCCGCGGGCCCTTGCTCCCGATGGTCGCCTTGGTCACCTGCACGACAATCTCGGTCCCGACGGGGTACTTCTCGGGGATGTCCTTGACGGTGATCTTCGGCGCGCCCTTCCCCTCGGGGGCCTGCTTCCGGTTCTCCCGGACAATCTCCACGGTGGAGTCGTTCGCCGCGGGCAGCATGTCCCAGTAGTGCAGGAAGGCGTTCTTCGGCTCCCCGATGTCCACGAAGGCCGCCTTCAAACCGGGCTCGAGGTTCTGCACCCGGCCCTTGTAGATGGTGCCGACCATCCGGTCATCCCCCTGCCGCTCGACCTCGAACTTCTCGAGGACCCCGTTGCGCAGGAGGGCCACCCGGGTCTCGAGGGGCTCGGCGTTGATGACTAGCTCGGCGAAGTCCTTGCGCTCCCGCTTGAGGGCCCGGACCATCCGGGTCACCACGGGCTGCTGGCGGGCCCGGTTCTCCGCCTCGGCCTGCAGCTGCTCCTCGGGGAGGGCCTCGACGGCCTCCTCGGCCGGGGGCTGCTCAAGCTCCTCGCGGTGCTTCTCTTCGGGCGGGGCCACGGAGCCCCGGTTGTCGCTGGAATGGGATGATGAACTCATAATGTCCTCTGGGCAGGGGGTTGGTGGGCGCGGAGGACTCATTCCTTGGTTTCCACCAGGGCCGGGTGGAAGATCGAGATCGATGACCGCTCATGAGAAATCCTTTCGAAAGCGGTAAACGGATTGGACAAGGCCCTGCAGAGCACAGCAGCTCAACAGGAAGGAGCCTCCATAGGTAAGAAAGGGAAGCGGCAGGCCGGTCACGGGCGTCAGGCCCATGGTCATGCCGATATTGATGAAGACATGGACGAGGAGGAGCACGCTCACGCCGGTGGCCAGGAGCATCCCGAAGCGATCGCGGGCCAGCCCGGCGATGCGGAACCCGTTCAGGATGATGACCCCGAAAAGCAGCAGGACGAGGCTGCTCCCGGCGAAGCCGGTCTCCTCCGCCAGCACGGCGAAGATGAAGTCGTTGTGGGCCACGGCCGAGGGCAGGTAGCCGAGCAGGGCCTGGGTGCCGTGGCCCCACCCTTTTCCCCACATGCCGCCGGAGCCGATCGAGATCCTCGATTGGTTGACGTTCCAGGTGTCGCCGATCCCGCGGGGGTCGACCACCTCGGGAATCACGAAGGAGAGGATCCGGTCGCGCTGGTAATCCCGCAGCGGCAGGAGGGACTGGTCCTCGTAGGCTGCCGCCGGCTCCTCCTCCGCCGCGTAGGCATGCTGGTAGTAGAGATAGGAATCCGCCGCGAGCACCGAGAGGAGCAGGGCGAAGACCCCGAACGACGCGTAAAAGAAGCGGACGGAGAGCTTCGAGACGTAGAGCATCCCGAAAACGAGCGGCGGGAACACGAGGGTCGAGCCGAGGTCGGGCTGCAGGAAGATCAGCAGCATGGGAATCGCGCTGAGCACCGCCACGGTCGCGAGCGTGCCGAGGGAGGAGGAGAAGTGCTCCACCCGCGAGCGCGCCAGCACCGAGGCCACCATCACGAGGACCGCGATCTTCGCCAGCTCGGTGGGCTGCACCCGCACGACCCCGAGGTCGACCCAGCGGCGCGAGCCGTAGATTTCCACGCCGAGCGGGGTCATCACGAGGAGCAGCCCGACGATGCCCGCCGCATACACCCAGTGCGCCTTCTGCAGGAGAACCTTGTAGTTGACCGCCGAGACGAATGCGTACACCGCTGCCCCAAGGACGAGCCAGATGATCTGCATTTTCCACAAGCCGCCCCCCGAATACGCCTGCGCCGAATGGATGAAGAACACTCCGGCAAGGCCGAGCAGGGCCATGCTCACGGGGGTGATCCAGTCGGCCCGGGGCTCCCGGGCGGTCGCCGAGAAATCGTCCGCGGAACGGGAAATTGATTTATGGTACGGAGAGGCGGCCATCCTCGTCGGAGACGATGGGACAGGGAGGGAACATGGACAAGTCTGAACCCGAGTGGGAGCTGAAACCTCCGAAGGCTTACGACAACCCGCGCTTCCTCCACAGCGATGCCGGCCGGCCGCTGCGGATGCTCGCCGAGCTGAGCGAGCCGGGGGTCCGGCTGGCCCGGCACGGGGTCACTCATACGGTCGTGTTCTTTGGCTCGGCCCGCAATCCCAACCCGGAGGAGGCGGAGGCCCACTTGGAGGCCCTGCGGGAGCATCGCTCCGGCCCGGCCCTCTCCGCGGAGGCCGAGGCCCGCACGGAGCGCCGGGCGGCCCGCGTGCGGCGGGCCCTCCACTACTACGAGCTGGCCCGCCAGCTCAGCCGCGTCCTCACGGAGTGGAGCCTTGCCCAGGAGGATCCCGACCGCCGTTTCCTGGTGTGTTCCGGAGGCGGCCCGGGGATCATGGAGGCGGCCAACCGCGGGGCCCACGACGCGGGCGGACGCTCCGTCGCCTTCGGGATTTCCCTGCCCTTTGAGGAGAGGCTCAACGCGTACTGCGACAACGACCTCAGCTTCGACTTCCACTACTTCTTCGTGCGGAAGTACTGGTTCTTCTTCCACGCCCGCGCGCTGGTCATCTTTCCCGGCGGCTTCGGCACCCTCGACGAGCTTTTCGAGGTGCTCACGCTCGTGCAGAACCGCAAGACCTCCCGGGCCTTCCGCATTGTCCTAGTCGGCCGCGAGTTCTGGGAGGCCGCCCTCAACTTCTCCCTGCTAGTGGAGTGGGACGTGATCTCCGCCGAGGATCTCGGCCTCTTCTCCATCGTGGACCGCTGCGAGGAGGCCCGCGACCTGGTGCTGGAGGCCTTCGCCGCCACCGGCGAGGAGACCGAAGTGCCCCCGCGCTGACCCCGCCCGGCGGCGGAAGGGGGCGGCCGGGCACCGGGCCTGCGCGAGGACCCTACACGCAGACCGCCTGGGGTCCGCGCTCGGCGATGATCTCGGCCACCGGCTCCGGAACGAGTTCCCGCCAGGAATCGTCCCCGCGCTCGAGGCGCTCGAGCACGTCCGCCGCCAGCACCTTCAGGTTGTCCCGGGAGACCTGGCGGACGGGCTCGATCGAACCGGTCTCGAGGAGGTACCGGTACAGGCTGCGCAGGTGCGAGGCCACCTCGAGGTTCTCCGCGGTGATGAGGACATCCCCGGAGAGGTCGCCCGCGCTGACGGCCGCCTTCGCCGGGGCCGCCAGCGATTTCCGGTTCTGGTAGGCGAGGAAGGCGGAGGCGGTCATCGGGTACACGTACACCTTCACGTCCTCCTTGAAGAGGCGGCCGAAGGACTCGAGGATCCCACCGTCGAGCCGCTCGTAGTGGGACTCGTCGAGAATCTGGGTGAGGGTGTTGATCCCGAGGACGAGGCCGATGGGCAGGTGGGTGTACCGGCGCAGGTAGGCGGCCAACCGGAAGAACTCGAAGTAGTTGGAAACGAGGACGGAGTAGCCGAGGGAGTTGATCATGTCCGCGCGGCAGAGGAAGTCGTCGTAGTCGATCCCCCCGTCCGCGCTCAGGGTGTTCATGGTGATCTCCATGATCACCTCCACCTTCTGCCCCCGCACGTTCGGCTGCTGCAGGAACTGGGCGGCGGCCCCCTCCATCATGTCCACGTTCACCCGGGTGACCGGGCGGAAGCTGCCGCGCTCCACGAGGAGGGCCTTCTTGTAGAGGATCTCCGAGGGCTGGAGGACGGCGTTCCCCGCCGCGAAAAGGACCGCGTTCGTCAGGCCCTTTTCCACGAGCTTGAGACTGAGGACGCGGTTGTTCGCCCCGAAGAAGGCGGGCCCCTCCATCTCGATCATGTCCACCTCGATGCGGCTGCCCCGCAGGTTGTCCACGAGTCCCTCGATGAAGCTGTCCGGGTCCGAGTGCAGGTAGAAGCCTCCGTGCAGCATGTTGACCCCGAAAATCCCGAGCGCCTCCTGCTGCTTCATGTTCGAGTCGTCGAGCATGCGCACGTGCAGGATCACGTCGTTGGCGGGGCCCCGGGGCTCGGTCTGGAAGCGCAGGCCCATCCAGCCGTGGCACTCGTTCGTCCCCTCGTAGTTCCGGGCGGAGACGGTGTTCGCGTAGACGAAGAAACGGGTCGAGTCGCCCCGTTCCTCCTGCAACCGTTCCTCGAGGAGCTCGTACTCGTGGTCGAGCATCTGCAGGAGCCGATCCCGGGAGACGTAGCGCTTCGCCTTCCCGTAGATCTCGTCGCTGAATTTCATGTCGTAGGCCGACATGCTCTTGGCCACCGTCCCCGCCGCGCCCCCGGCCACGAAGAAGTGCCGGGCCACCTCCTGGCCGGCCCCGATCTCCGCGAAGGTGCCGTACAGGGAGTTGTCGAGGTTGACGGTGAGAGCCTTGCGGTTCGTGGTGAGGGTCTTGCTCTCCATACGGGGTGCCGGGTTTGGGAAGGGGGGAGGGTCAGGCTGCGATGCGCCGCGGGTTGCGAGCCTTGAGTCCAAGGAGGCTGAGAAGCGGGGTCAAACCCAGACACCCGGCGATGGCCACCCGGTAGCTGCCGGTGATCGCGTCCGAATACCCGAAAGCGAGGGGCCCGAGGGCACTGCAGACCACCACCACGCCGGTGACGATCCCGTTGATCGAGCCGAGGTGCTTGCGCCCGTAGAAGCGGGGCCAGGGCACATTCAGGAGAATGCCGAACGTTCCCCACGCGCACCCGCTCCCCACCGCGTAGGCCCAGAAGCCGAGGTCCGTCCGGAAAAGGAGGAGACCGGCCAGGCTCAGGGTCTGCGCGGCCATCATGAAACTGAGCAGGTAGCGCAGCCGGATGCGCTCGGCGGTGAACCCGAGGACCAGCGAGGTCACCACGTTGAAGAGGCCGACGTACAGGAGCATCTGCAGGGCCTCGTTCCGGGGAAGACCGCCGAGATCCTCCCCCACCGAGACGATGTGGAAGGCCGTCCCCGTCCCGATGAAGGCGTTCATCCCCAGCCCTGCCGCCATCAGCCAGAAGGCCGCGGTGGCCATGGCTTGCCGGGCGGTGAAGACGGGGCCCTCGGGCGGCCCGCCCTCTGCCTCGGAGGGTCCCCGCGGTACGGGGATCCCGCAGCTCTCCGGGGAGTCGCGGAAGAAGAGAAGGGCCACGAGCACGAAGACGGACCCGACCGCCGTGCCGAGGAGGATCCAGGTCCCCCGCCAGCCGAAGGCGATCACGAACTGGTTGAGAAGGGCGGGAGAGCTGCTGAAGGAGAGGGAGAGGATCACCCCGTTCACCCCGGCCACGAGACTCCGCCAGCCCACGAACCAGCGGAAGATCATCGACCGGCAGGTCGTCATGGTGAAGCCGAGGCCCCAGAAGCGCAGCGCGAAGAACAGCAGAAAGAAAAGCAGGCCGCCGGACCACTCCGGGGACAGGCCTGTCCCCGCCAGCCAGCCGGCCAGGCGGTCCGCCGACCCGAAGGCGAGCATGCTGAGGCTGAGCCCCCCGAAGGCCACCGCCCCCGCCAGCCGCACCCCCATCCAGTCAACGAGGTATCCGGCGAAGGGCATGACAAGCCCGGCGGCGACCGTGCCCCAGGTGAAGGCCAGGGTCAGGCCGGTGCGCGGGAGGGCGAGATCGGCGAGGATCGGATCGACGAAGGGGGCAAACCCGGGCGGGGTCGCCGGCACGGTGGCAATCATCCCGAGGGTGCCCACCACCGCGATGAGCCAACCGTAGTAGATCGGGAAACGCGCCGGCGGGAAGGGGAAGCGCGCCCACCCGCCGACGCGGCGGCCCGGCGGGGCCGGTGCGGGCGACGGTGCGGGGCCTTCCTCCCCGCGGATGGCCCCGGCCGGAGCCTCCGTCCCGGGGGTGGAGGCGCTTCCCCTCACGAGGGGCGGCCCGCCGCGTTTTCCGCCGGTTCACCACCGGCCCCCACTCCCTCTTCCGCGAAATAGCGCTCCAGCCCCTCCGCCATGCTCACCCGCGGCCGGTACCCGAAGGCCTCCCGGGCCGCCCGCGGTGAGAACCAGTGGTCCTCGGCCAGCTCGTGGGCCACGAACCGGGTCATGGGCGGTTCCCCGGGCCGGCGGGCCACCGCCCAGACGCCCTCGGCCACCACCCCGGCCGCCCACGCCACCGGGAAGGGCACCGCCCGCCCGGGCGCCGGCAGGCCCGCCCGCCGGAGGATCTCCCGCACAAAGGGCCACAACTCCACGGGCTCATCCTGGGTGAGGAAGTAGGGGCGCCCGGCCGCCTCCCCCCGCAGGAGGGCCTCGAGGGCGTCCGCGTGGCCGCGGGCGACATCCTCGATCCAGGTGAGGTCCACCCGGTTCCCCCCACGCCCCACCTGGCGGAGTTGCCCGGCCCGCGCCTTGGCGAAGACCCGCGGGAAGAGATGAGGATCGCCCGGTCCCCAGATGAGGTGGGGTCGGAGGGCAAGCGTGCGCAGGCCGCCCTCCCCGTCCGCTGCCAGCACTTCCTTCTCCGCCTCCGCCTTTGTCGCCGGGTAGGCGCAGGGGAAACGCTCTCCGTAAGGGAGGCTCTCGTCGCCGCCCCGGATGGGCCGGCCCCGAAAGACCACGCTGGGGGTGCTGGTGAAGACCATGGCCCGGGCCCCCGCCGCCCGGGCTCCCTCGAGGAGGTGGCGGGTCGCCTCGAGGTTGTCCCGGCGGTAGTCCCTCCACGGTCCCCACACGCCGGCCCGCGCCGCCGTGTGCACGACGGCCCCGACCCCGCCGCAGAGATCCGCGGCCGCCCCGGGATCGCCGAGGTCGGCCCGCCGGTACTCCATCGCCGCGGGAAGACCCGGCGGACGGGGACGCCGACCGGTCGCCCGCACGGAGTACCCGCGGGCGAGGAGCTCGCCCACGACGGCGCCCCCCACGAATCCGGTCGCCCCGGTCACCAGAATGGGCTGGTCCATGCTCACGCGGCACCCTGCCAGCCCCCTCGCCCACCGGCAATGGCGAAGGGAGCTGCGGACCCGGAATTTGCCGGTGGGGGCATCCCGCTCTTGCCATGGCGGGGCCCCGGCGAAACCCTCGGTCTCCATGGCCTCCCCCGCTCCACCGCGCTGCATCGGGATCCTCACCGCCGGGGGCGACTGCCCGGGGCTCAACGCCGCCATCCGCGCGGTGGCCAAATCCGCCATGCGCAAGGGCATGCGGGTGGTCGGCATCCCGGAGGGCTTCCGCGGGTTGGTCGAGAACCGCTTCGTCCCGCTGAGGGACGAGGATGTTTCCGGGATCCTCACCCTCGGCGGCACCCTCCTCGGCACGAGCCGCGACAAGCCCCACAAGATGCCCATGGGCGACCGGATCATGAACATGACGGATGTCGCCGTGGCCAACGCCCAGCAGCGCAAGATCGATTGCCTGGTCTGCCTGGGGGGGAATGGCACCCAGAAGAACGCCCAGCGCCTCCGCGAGGCGGGGCTGCCGGTCCTGACGCTCCCCAAGACGATCGACAACGATGTCTACGGCACGGACATCAGTTTCGGCTTCGACACGGCCCTGAACACGGCTACCGAGGCCATCGACCGACTCCACACCACCGCCACGAGCCACCATCGTGTCATCGTCTGTGAGCTGATGGGCAACAAGGCGGGCTGGCTGGCGCTCGGAGCGGGAATCGCCGGCGGGGCCGATGTCATCCTCATCCCCGAGATCCCCTACGACCTCAATGCGGTCGCCCGGCACCTCATCGAGCGGCGCAACCAGAACAAGCGCTTCTCCATCGTGGCGGTGGCCGAGGGCGCCCTCTCCGTGAAGGAGGCCGAGGATAAGCAGAAGAACGGAAACGCTGCGAAAAAGAAGGAGTCCTCCACGACCCCCGCCGACCCCGGCAACGACCTCCGCGCCCAGCTCCACGAGGGACCGCATCTGGTCCAGGAGTCCCTCGACAGCCGCATCGCCCGTCAGCTGCAGGGGCTCACCGAGCTGGAGGCCCGCACGACCTCGCTGGGCCACGTCCAGCGGGGGGGCAGCCCCTCCGCCGGGGACCGCCTCCTCACCACGCTGCTTGGCACGAAGGCGGTCGAGCTCCTCGAGGAGGGGCACCTCAACTGCATGGTCGCCCTCCGCGGGACGGACACGGTGGCCGTGCCCCTGGAGGAGGTCGCCGGCAAGAACCGCCCGGTCCCCGCGGACCACCACTGGCTGCGCTCCGCCCGCGAGGTCGACACCTGCCTGGGGACCTGAGCCCCCCGGCCGACCCGCCGTCGGCCACTCCACCGCTCCCCGGGAACGCCCGGCCCGCGCTTCCGCGTTCTCACCTCCGCACTTGCACCGGCGCCGACGCGCGCTTCCCCTGCCGCTCATGCAGTTCTTTCGACGCGTCGCCCGGTACCTGCTCCGCTACCGGGGTCTCTTTGCCGCCACCCTCCTCCTCGCCATCGGCAGCACGGCCTTCGGGATCGCCGTGCCCAAGGGGATCCAGTACATCGTCGACAACTTCATCGCGCAGAAGCAGGTCTCCCTGCTGGTCGCCGGGGTCGCCGTCATCCTGCTCGCCTACGCCCTCCAGGAGGTCTTCAACGCCTTCCGCATCCGCTGCAACAATACCCTCGAGCAGAAGGTGCTCCTCGACCTGCGGCGCGACCTCCACCACAAGCTGCTCCAGCTGCCCATCGGCTTCTTCGACAAGCGCAAGAGTGGCGATGTCGCCTCCCGGGTCTCCGACGATGTCACCGAGCTGGAGCGGGCCCTCCTCGACGGCACCGAGCAGGGCTCGGTCGCCATCCTCCGGATCCTCGGGATCACCGTCATCCTCTTCACCCTGCAGCCGCTCCTCGCCCTGCTGGTCCTCCTGCCGATCCCGGTGCTCCTGCTCCTCGCCCGCCAGCACGCCCTGATCACCCGCAAGAACTGGCGCCAGGTGCGCGACTCCTCGGGGCTCCTCAACTCCCTGCTGGTCGAGGACATCCAGGGGAACCGGCTGATCCAGAGCTTCGACCTCGGCGAGCGCGAGGCGGAGCGCTTCGAGGAGCGCGCCCAGGACCTCCGCGGGAAGACGCTCCGCGCCATGTTCCGCTACGCCCACTACATCGCCAGCGTCCAGTTCATCGCCAGCCTCGGGGTCGTCGCAGTAGTCGGGGTGGGCGGCTACCTCACCATGCAGGGCGCCCTCACCATGGGAGGCTTCATCGCCTTCAACATCTACTGCACGATGTTGTACCAGCCGATCTTCCAGCTGAACAGCCTCAACCACATGATCGCCGCGGGCAAGGCCGCCGGGGAACGGGTCTTCGAGGTGCTCGACCACCCGGTGGACATCGAGAACGCCCCGGACGCCCGCCCCTTCCCCTCCGGTCCGGTCGAGGTCGACTTCGAGAAGGTGCAGTTCTCCTACGCGGAGCGCAGCAGCGTCCTCCACGACTTTTCCCTCACCCTCCCGGCCGGCCGCATGACGGCCCTGGTCGGGCCGACGGGAGCGGGCAAGAGCACGGTCGCCAACCTGGTCCTCCGCTTCTACGATGTCTCCTCCGGAGCAGTGCGCATCAACGGCGCGGATGTCCGCGACATCGAGCTGGGCAGCCTCCGCCGCCACCTCGGGCTGGTCGCCCAGGACCCCTTCCTCTTCGACGCCACGGTCCGCGAGAACCTGCTCCTCGCCTGCCCGGAGGCGCGCGAGGCCGACCTCCGCCAGGCCCTCGAGGCCGCCTGCGCCGACGGCTTCGTCGGCCGCCTGCCGGAGGGGATGGACACCCTCATCGGGGAGCGCGGGGTCCGGCTCAGCATGGGTGAAAAACAGCGGCTGACCATCGCCCGCGTCTTCCTCAAGAACCCGCCGCTGGTCGTCCTGGACGAGGCCACCTCCTCGGTCGATACGGTCACCGAGAAGCAGATCCAGACGGCCCTGGAAACGCTGGTGCGCGACCGGACGACGCTGGTCATCGCCCACCGGCTCTCCACGGTGCGCGCCGCCGACCAGATCGTCGTCCTCGACCACGGCCGCATCCAGGAAATCGGCACCCACGACGAGCTCGCTCGGAGCGGGGGACCCTACGCGGAACTGTGGCGGCACCAGAGTGACTGGATCCCGGAAGGAGCCGACCTCGCCCTCTGACAAGGGCGGGAGAACTTGCGGTAAGTTCCGCTTTTCTCGGTTGACTCTCCCGGATCCTCTCCGAATGCTCTTCCGCCGACTCGCACTGCACCGTCCACCACGGATTACCCGTGATGCAACAGCCCTCCGATCCAAACGACCCCTGCCCCGCTGGCACCTCCACTGGCTCGCCACTCATCGTATCCACGGATCCTCCCCTTTCACTATTTTTTCGCTCCGCGACGCCGTCCCCGGGACGCGCCTTGAGGAGCGGAGAAAACAACCAAACAAACCAGAACCAAAAATACACGAAACCATGACCAAGAACTCCCAGACATGGCTGAAGCGCTCCGCCGCCGGCCTGCTTGGTGTCGCCATGGGCTCCTCGGCCTTCGCCATGATCGGCGATACCGAGGCAGAGCGCATGGCCGCCGCCGAACAGATTGCCGACCTCGAGCGCCAGCTGGAAGCGGCCCAGAGCGCTCTCGAAGCCTCCGGCGTCAGCCCGGAAATCATCGACCAGGAAATGGAAGCGATCCAGACGATCGAATCCATGACTGCCAGCCCCTCCATCGGGCCCCTCTCCTTCGGGGGCGGACTGCGGTACAACTACGTGTACAACCAGGACGGCGCGAACCCAGGTAACGGTGCGCCCTACGCAGCTGGCAACGGCGGGATCATTCGCCCCGACGTGTTCATCCTGAACGCCTCCCTTCAGACCGAGCAGAACCTTTCCGGTTTCGCCTCCTACCGTTTCTACACCGGTACGGCGGACAACGGTGTGCAGTTCCAGAACGGCTTCCTCGTGCAGGGCTACCTCACCTACGACTTCGAGTGGGGTGACAACATGCAGTTCGGGCTGCTCTGGCGTCCGGTCGGTTACAGCCGCTTCGGGATCTCCACCTCCTACAACCTGACCCAGGACAACTACGTCACCGGGATCTACGACAACGCCGACCTCGGGATCGCCTACAATGGCAGCTTCGAGGATCTCAGCTACACCGCCGGTCTCTTCATCCAGCAGCCCGGAATCGGGGGTGGTGCCGACGGCGCCCGTTCGGCCCTCCGCTACGGGAAGGATCCGATCAAGTTCGACAGCGCCAGCGGTCGCTACGAAAACGGTCAGGGCTACGAGATGGACTTCGCTGGTGCCGGTCGTCTGAACCAGGCCATCACCATCGACGAGCAGTGGACCGTCAACGTCGGGACCGGTGGCATGATCGGCAACCTGAAGAACAAGGGCAATGTCGACGATGGCGACGATGGCACCATGTACAATGTCAACGGTTGGGTGGTTGCCGACAGCGGGCCTCTCTCCGTGGCCGGGCAAGTTCAGTACTACAGGTACGACATCACCCCGGACACCATCGGTGTCGGCGACTTCGGCGGTTACACCTTCATCGCCTCCGAAGCCGTGGCCCCGTCCTTCATGGGCACCTACACGTTCGACACGCCGGAAATCCTCTGGCTCGACTTCGTGCAGCCGGTCGTGGAGTACAGCATCGTCTCGCCGAACACGGGTGACTTCAAGGACAGCCAGCTCTGGGTGATCGGTGCCCGCTTCGTGCACAACGGCTTCTACGTGAACCCGCAGCTCTACTGGGCCAACACCGGGCAGAGCACCACCGCGAACACCTCCGACTGGAAGCGCGGGTTCTACACGAACATCGCCTACTACTTCTAATCGGAACTGCGCCCACTGCGGCGTAGCCGGTTCTTCTCGAGAGCCGGCGGGGGGAACCTCGCCGGCTCTTTTTTCAACCCTAGCCAAGGTTCACGCATGGAACAGACGCAAGCAGGGGCTACCATGGAAGCTACCGAACAGGAGGCTTCCCCCGGCAGCCGTAAGGAAAAGGGGCCGCCCATCGTTCAGGTGGAGGGTCTCTACAAGATTTTTGGGACGAATCCGAAGGAACGCGCCCTCCCCCTCGTCGAGCAGGGCAAGTCCAAGGCGGAAATCCTCGAGGCGACCGGCTGTACGGTCGGCATCAACAACGCCTCCTTCAACGTTCACCAGCGCGAGATCTTCGTGATCATGGGGCTGTCCGGCAGCGGCAAGTCCACCGTCATCCGCTGCGTGAACCGCCTCATCGAACCGACTGCCGGCAAGGTCATTGTCGACGGCCAGGATGTGGTCGAGGCCAACGCGGAACAGCTCCGCGAGATCCGGCGCAAGAAGATGAGCATGGTCTTCCAGCGCTTCGGCCTCCTCCCCCACCGCACGGTCCTCGACAATGTCGCTTTCGGCCTCGAGATCCAGGGGGTCGACCGCGCCGAACGCTACGAAAAGGCCGAGAAGGCCATCACCACGGTCGGCCTCGACGGCTACTCGGACAAGATGACCCAGGCCCTCTCCGGAGGGATGCAGCAGCGCGTCGGGCTCGCCCGCGCCCTCGCCAACGACCCGGAGATCCTCCTCATGGACGAGGCCTTCTCCGCGCTCGACCCCCTCATCCGCGTGCAACTGCAGGACGAGCTCCTCGAACTGCAGGCCCGCCAGCACCGCACCATCCTTTTCATCACCCACGACCTCGACGAGGCCCTCAAGATCGGCGACCGCATCGCCATCATGAAGGACGGCGCGGTCGTCCAGGTGGGCACCCCGGAGGAAATCCTCAGCAACCCCGCCAACGACTATGTGCGGGACTTCGTCGAGAATGTCGACCGCTCCAAGGTGATCACCGCGGGCTCCATCCTCCGCAAGACGGATGTCGCCTACACCAATCATGGACCCCACCAGGCCCTCCGCCAGATGCGCCAGCTCGGGGTCGGCTCCCTCTACGTCCTCGACCGCGACCGCAAGTTTGTCGGTTTGATCAAGTCCGAGGAGGTCGCCGATCTCGCCCGGAAGACGCCCGAGAAGGACGACGCCACCAGCACCATCGAGCCGATCCTCCACCGCGAGTACAGCTCGACCCGGCCGGAGGTGCCCATCGCCGACCTGCTCGAGGAATCCGCCCGCAACGTGGTCCCCATCGCCGTGGTCGACGAGGAAGGTACCTTCCTCGGGATCGTCACCCGCCCTGCCATCCTCTCGGCCATCGCCGGATAATTAGCCATGATTCGACTCCCCATCGGTGAATACTTCGATGTCTTCGTCAACTGGCTGAAGGCAACCTTCAGCGGGCTGTTCGACTTCATCAGCGCCCTGCTGAACTTCTCCATCGACGTCCTCGAGAACACCCTGCTCCTCAACGAGCTCACGGGCTACGCCTCCATCCTCTTCGGGCTGCTGCTCTTCCTGGTGGCCGGGCTGCTCGGCCGCCGCCTCGGCGGACGGAAACTGTTCCTCCCCTTCGCCATCGTCGCCGCACTGATCTTCGGCGGGATGGAGACCTGGCGCACCCAGAATCTCGCCGCCAAGGTCACCCCGGAAGTGGCCTCGGCCATGGAGACGGACTTCTCCGAGCTGCGCAAGAGCCTGGCGGCCGAATTCCCCGCCGACTTCTCCGCCGCCCAGACACTGGTCAACAACATCCGCGAGGCCATCCCCGAGGAGGATGAGGAGGCCCGCCGCGATGTCGCCCGGGCCTCCCGCTCCATCCGGACGGCCCGGGAGGGAGAGGTCGACGAGATCTACGACGCCCTCTCCGATACCCGCGAGGCCATCGCGGTCGACCCCGTGGAGGAAGCGGTTCCCCAGGCACTCCAGAGCCGGCTCGACGAGGCCATCAACCGCTACCGCACTTTCACCGCGGTGGACGAGGCCGACCGGCTCATCGACGACCTCAAGAGGGTCGAGCCGGGCGACGACTACGACCTGCGCAACCAGTTCATCAACGCGCGCTCCTACGAGCGTCTCGTCGACGTCCTCGGCGCCACCGAGGCCTACTACGGGGGTGCGGGGAACCAGCAGATCGCCGACGAGGCCGCCGGTGCCCTCCAGGAACTGCGCCTGCTCAATCCGGATCGCCTCCAGTGGCTGGCCCCGGTCTTCACGATCATCCTCCTCGCCATCGTGGCCTACTTGATCGCCAGTGGCGGGGTCGCTGTCTTCGCCGTGATCGGGCTGCTCCTCGTGATCTCCATTAACCTCTGGGTGCCCACCATGGAGACTCTCGCCCTGGTGCTCTCCGCCACCCTCTTCGCCCTGCTGGTGGGGATTCCGCTGGGGATTCTCGCCGCCCGCTCCGACTCCGCGGACAAAGCCATCCGGCCGGTCCTCGACTTCATGCAGACGATGCCCGCCTTCGTCTACCTGATCCCGGCGGTCATCTTCTTCGGGCTCGGGAAGGTGCCGGGTGCCATGGCCACCCTCATCTTCTCCATGCCACCGGCCGTCCGCCTCACCAACCTCGGCATCCGTCAGGTCCCCGAGGAAGTGGTCGAGGCCGCCCAGGCCTTCGGGGCCACCCCGCGGCAGATGCTCCTCAAGGCACAGCTGCCCATCGCCATGATCACCATCCTCGCCGGGGTCAACCAGACCATCATGCTGGCCCTCTCCATGGTCGTCATCGGCGGCATGATCGGGGCCGGCGGACTCGGCGAAGTCGTCCTCTCCGGGATCACCCAGCTGAAGTTGGGCCTCGGATTTGAAGGCGGGGTCGCCGTGGTTATCCTTGCCATCTATCTCGACCGGGTCACTCAGGCGCTGGGTGCACCCAAAACCAAACCCAAAAAGTAACCATATGACCAAGACGAAGACACTATCCGCCATCCTCGGTGCGGGTATCCTTGCCGCGGGCGTTCACGCCCAGACCGTCAAGATCGCCTACCCGAACTGGGCTGAAGGCATCGCCATGACCAACCTCATGGCCGCTGTCCTCGAAGAGGAAATGGGCTACGATGTCGAACTGACCGTCGCTGACCCGGGCGTGATCTACTCCGCGGTTGCTGCCGGCGACCAGGACCTGTTCCTCGACGCCTGGCTCCCCAACACCCACGAACCCTACTGGGACGAGTACGGGGATCAGCTCGAGAACCTCGGTACCACCTTCGGCAACGCCGTCACCGGCCTCGTCGTCCCCACCTACATGGAGGTCGACAGCATTGAGGACCTCAACTCCATCGCCCCCGATCTCGACAACAAGATCATTGGCATCGGGACGGGTGCCGGCATCTACCGGAACACCAATGTCGCCATCAATGAGTACGACCTCGAGCTGGTCCAGGTATCCTCGAGCGGACCGGCCATGACCGCCGCCCTCGGCGACGCCATCGAGAACAACGAACCGATCGTCATCACCGGCTGGAAACCCCACTGGATGTTCGGTCGCTACGACCTCAAGGTCCTCAATGACCCGCTCGGTGTCTACCCGATCGACGGCTGCCGCAAGGTCGCCCGCCCGGGCTTCCAACAGGATATGCCCGAGGTCGCCGAGCTCATGCTGAACTTCACCATGACCGAGGATCAGCTGCTCGACCTCATGATCGCCATCGACGACTCCAACGACGATCCCCGCGACGTCGCCTCCGACTGGATGCGCCGCAACCAGCCGGCCGTCGACTCCTGGATCCCCCGCTCCTAAGCGAGCCTCCTCCTCCAGGAACTCCCCTCACCAGCCTCCCGGCCCCCGGCCGGGAGGCTTTTTTTGACCCACCGCCCACCCGCAAACCACCACTAACCCCTCCCCCCAGAACCCACACCACACTCACAAAAGGGGCAGTCCCTCTTTGGCCCCACGTCCTGCTAGAAAGCAAGGACCGACGTCGCATCCCCGGCCCAGCCAACCCCTCTTAGCCCAACCCCTCCCCAGCCCACTCCAAAGAAAAACCGAAGCTACCGCTGACGGGGACAGACGTCGCATCTCGGCCCCACCGCCCACCCGCAAACCTCCACCACCAACCCCTCTTCCCAGACCCAACACCCCGCTCGGAAGCGGGGACAGACGTCGCATCCCCAAATTTGCCTCCCTCAACCCCGCTGGGAGTCCAGACCGAGGACCATACCTCGGGGGAATGGGAGAGCTGTGGCCGGGACGAGCCGGACTATCGGCGCCCCGCCGGACCCATCTTCCTCCCGCGCGTCGGGAGGGGCCTTCTCCTTGGTGCCTGCTCCCCCACAAACTTGGCCCCCTTTCCCCGGGACCGCAGCCAAACGACCGCGGCTCCCGGCTCGGCGTTCTCAAAGCGGGGAAGGGGCGGTCGAAGGACTGTACGGGAATCTCCACGGATTGGGGAGGAAGCCCTCGCGGGCATGGATCCACTGGAACCCGGCATCACGATGCCCCTGGCTGCCCACGGCTTCACATCGAGAAACTCTCGGCGTTGCCCACTCTTGTCGGCGGGCTCCATGTTTCGCCGATTCGGGAGCGGAGCCGCCCTCAACCTCCGGTCTTCGGCCCCACGATCTGCCGGAGGGCCTCGTACACGGCGATGCCCACGGAAGTGGCGAGGTTGAGAGACCGCAGGCCTTCCCCGAACTGGGGAATCCGCACACTACGCTCCGGCCCAATGGCCGCGTGTACCTCCGGCGGACAGCCGCTGCCCTCGTTCCCAAAGAGTAGGAGGTCGCCCGCCGCGAATGACGTCTCCCAGAGTCCCCGCTCCGCATGAGTGGTAAAGAGCCAAGTGCGCTCTGCCGCGGTCGCCGTGCGAAAGGTGGACCAGCTCTCGTGCTCGCACAGGTCGAGTTTCCGCCAGTAGTCCATCCCACTGCGGCGGAGGTGCCGATCGGTAATCGAGAAGCCGAGGGGGTGAATGAGATGGAGACGGGAGCGGGTCAGCGCGCAGAGGCGGCCGACATTCCCGGTGTTGGGGGGAATCTCCGGGCAAAGGAGCGCGACTTGCACCCAGGGCGGCCCACTCATGCGCTCTCCACGACACGGGCCCCGTTGTTGTCAACGGCGAGGGCCATCATCCGGCAATGGATCCCGTGCTCGCGGTAGACTTCCTCCATGGCTGCGCGCACCTCGAGCGCCGATTCCCGCGGAGAGGCGCAGACGACGCTGGATCCGCTACCGCTCAGCCAGCCGGCATACGCCCCCGCCGTAACTCCGGCATGGATGGCCTCGTCTACGAAAGGGTTCAGGGTCTTGCGGAAGGGCTGGTGGATGGCGTCGCGGGTGGTCCCGCGGAGGCGTTCGTAGTCCTGCTTGGCAAAGGCTCCCACGAGGTAGGCGAGGCCGTTCAGGCTCTTGACCACTTCCTCGAAGGGAAGCATGTCCGGAAGCACCTGTCGGGCCAGCGGCGTGCTCACCCGCGTTTCCGGGGCCGCCACCACCAGGGAAAGCTCCTCGGTCACGGGAAAGCGGAAGGAATCGAGGTACTCGCCACTCTCCGGGTCGGTGCGGGAGACGCAGAATCCCCCGCGCACGAGGGCGCAAACGTTGTCGGGGGCATTGTCCAGGCGGGTAAGCTCCCGGACGCAGTCGTGCGGGCCGAGGGGATTCCCGCAGAGGGCGTTGAGGCCAAGGAGAACACCCCCATAAACCGTGGCCGAGGAGCCCAGACCCCGCTCTCCCGGCACCTCTCCCCAGAGCTCGATTTCGAAAGCGAAAGGCTCGGCTCCGGTTCGCGCGAAGAAAAGGTCCGCGGTGCGCCGACCGCGCTCGACGAGATCAGCCGCCTGCTCGCCGAGACCCTCCACCCGGTAGGGACCTTCCTGCCGGCGGAGGCGGCAGAAGTTGTACAGAGCCAATCCGATGCTCAGGGTGTCGAAGCCGGGACCGCAATTGCTGGTCGAGGCCGGCAGGCACAATTCCACTTCCCGCGCAACCACGGCTCACCCTCCTCGCTTGGTGTACCGGGCCACTTCCCGCTCGGCTTCCCGCAGGGCTGTCTTCCGCTTCATCGCCTCCCGCTTGTCGTGCTGCTTCTTCCCGGCCACCACAGCGATCTCCACTTTCACACGACCCCGCCGGAAATAGAGGCGCAGGGGCACGATGGTTCGTCCCCCTGACTGGACGGCCTCGCGGAGCCTGCGAATTTCCCGGGCATGCAGGAGGAGCTTGCGCGGTCGGCGCGGCAGGTGCTGCCCGGACGTGTCAAAGGCGTACTCGTCGATGTGCGCGTGATACAGGTACGCCTCTCCCTTCTGGATCCGCACGAAGGCATCCCGCAGCTGGGCCTTGCCCGCCCGGATGGCCTTGACCTCGTTCCCCTGGAGGGCGATTCCCGCCTCCAGCTTCTCCCCGATCTGGTAGTCATGGAAGGCCTTGCGGTTGCGGATCTCCGGAGGTCCGTTCTGTGGACGGGTGGCCACGGTTCTGGGTCCTCGGGAAGGTCAGGAGCCACGCCCCGGCCCTCCTCCCCTCTGGTGCGTCAGGAGTGCTCTTCCTCCGGGTCGTACAGTTCGTAACGGATCTTGTCCTCCATGATCTCCCGGAGGGCAATGTCCTCGGGGTCGAGGCGCTCAAGCGACTCCACGAGGGGTTTGAAGCCGTTCTTCAACTGCTTCACCCGGCGCGACACCAAGTTTACCAGGACGTTCGGGTCCTCGATTTTTGCACGGGCGGCTTTCAAATAATCGTCTCTCACAGCACTGCGTTGGGAAAAAAGGAAACCTGAAACAGTACCACGGAATCAAGCGCTGGCAAGGCGCAAAAACGGGGTTGGCTCCGCCGGGACGGCTCAGACCAAGGCGAGGGCGAAGCTCGCGGTGACCGCACGCTTGCCCTCCAGCTCGACCCGCCCATCCAGAAACTCGAACTGGCTCACCGTCTCCCGGTGGTCCACCACGAGTCGAAGGTGGTCACCGGGTCGAATCATCCGCTTGAACCGGGCGTCCCGGATCCGGGAAAGCGCGGGGGTCCGCTCGTGCAATCCCTGCGCGGTCGTCTCGGAGCGGTGGGCCAGCAGTACTGCCCCCGCCTGGAGGAGGGACTCGCAGGCCAGCACCCCGGGCAGAATGGGATTGCCGGGATAGTGCCCCGCAAAATGGGGCTCCTCCGCACGCACCTCGCGCTCCGCCACGATTCGCGCCTCCGCCAGCTCAACGACCCGGTCGAGAAAGAGGAACGGGGGACGGTGGGGGATCCGGCGGCAGATTTCCTCGCGCTCGAGCATCCCCGGAGTCAGCCAGAACTCGGGAGAGCTGTCCAGTCCCCTCCACACAACCGCCGATTTCCTCTTGCTTCCACCGGCCCGGGAGCCTTTGCTCCAAGTTTCTCTCATGAGTGACGCCGAAACCAACGAATCCCGAGCGAAGAGTCCTACCGAGCTGACCTTTCGCGACACGGACCAACTTTCCCGTTTCGTCACCGACACGGGTAAAATTCTGCCCCGCAAGTACACCGGCTTGACGGCTCGCCAGCAGCGCCACGTCTCGAGGGTGATCAAGCAGGCTCGGTCCATGTTGCTACTGAAGTAGGCCGGGGCCGGCCGCAAGCTCCCATGGAGCGCCTTTCCGGGCAGTCCGCCACCGACCTCGACCGGGCGGCTGAGTTATTGCGGAAAGGTCGGTTGGTGGCCGTACCCACCGAAACCGTTTATGGTCTGGCGGCAGATGCCCGACAGGATGCCGCCGTCCGCCACGTCTTCACGGTCAAGGGCCGACCTCTGCTCGACCCGCTCATCGTCCACCTCCCCTCCTCCCCTCTCCCCGCCAAGGAAGTCGAGTGGCCGGAGGCGGCCCGCCTCCTCGCCGACACCCTCTGGCCCGGTCCGCTGACCCTGGTCCTCCGCCGGGGAGATTCCTGCTCGTGGTCCCCTCTGGTGTCCGCCGGGCTCCCCACGGTCGCCATCCGCGTGCCGGAACATCCGGTCCTTCAGGAGCTGCTCCACCGAGGTCCCCTCCCCCTTGCGGCCCCCAGCGCCAACCCCTTCGGCTACCTCAGCCCCACTACCGCGGAGCACGTAGAGGAACAGCTCGGGGAGCAGATTGATGCCATCCTCGATGGCGGCCCCTGCGCCCACGGGGTCGAGTCCACCATCCTTTCCCTTGTTCATCCGGAAAGGCCCACGGTTCTAAGGCCGGGCCCAGTCTCCCGGGAAACCCTCGCGCACGTCCTCGGACTCGAGGTGGAGCAAGTCACCCGTGGACCGGGCCGGGGTGCCGCCGACCCACAGCTCGCGCCGGGGCAACTACCGTCCCACTACAGCCCCCATACGCCTCTCCGCCTCTTTCCCGAGGGTGCCGGCGCGAGCCTCGACCCGGAGCCGGACACCGCCCGCGTCTTCCTCCAACGCCCATCCGGCGGATCACCGGGAGACCTCGACTTCTGGTGGAGTGAGGACGGCGACCCGGTGACCGTCGCCCGTTCCCTCTTTGCCCTCCTCCGGCGGCTCGACCGCGACCCGCGCGTCTCCCTCATCCTCGCCGAGCAACCCGCCTCCCTCGAAGGGCTCGAAGGTGCCCTCCGCGACCGCCTCTCCCGCGCCGCCCACGCCCGCCACTCCTAAGCCTCCCCTCCCCGTGCGGGACTTTTCCCAGCTCTTTCTCGCCCTCGAGCGATCCACGGGGACCCGCGCCAAAAAACAACTCCTCAAGGACTACTTCCGCGATCGCCCCGACGCCGATGCGGCCTGGGCCCTTTACTTCCTCTCCGGTCGACGCCCGAAACGACTCCTTCCCCCCTCCCTGCTCCGCCCCTGGGTCGCTGAGGAAGCCGACCTCCCCCTCTGGCTCCTCGAGGAAGCCTACCACCACGTCGGCGACCTCGCGGAAACCACCGCCCTCCTCCTCCCCTCTGTATCGGGGACAGACGTAACAACCGAGCCCGGCCCACTTTCGCACTTTGTACCCACTAGACTCCTTTCCCTTGAGGGCTTGCCTGCCGAGGAACAGCGCGAGTCGCTGCGAAGTACGTGGGCCCTCCTCCGCCCCGAGGAACGACTGGTCTTCCACAAGCTGCTGACAGGAGGGTTCCGTGTGGGGGTTCAGCAAAAGACCGTCCAGAACGCGCTCGCCGAGCTCTACCGCCTGAACCCCGCAATCGTCGCCCACCGCATGATGGGCAACTGGCAGCCAACTCCGGATTTTTTCGCAGCACTGCGGGATCCCGCCGCTCCGGACGGAGAAAGCGAACCCTCGCGTCCCTACCCCTTTTGTCTCGCCCACCCCCTCGAGAGCGCTCCACCGGAAGTCCTCGATGATTTCTCCCTCTGGCAGGTCGAACCCAAGTGGGACGGCATCCGTGCCCAACTGATCCGGCGCTCCGGCCTCGCCTTTCTCTGGAGCCGAGGCGAGGAAAATGTCGGCCCCGCCTTTCCCGAAATCCTCGAAGCTTCCGCCCTGCTTCCGGACGGCACCGTTCTCGACGGGGAAATTCTCGTCTGGCAGGAGGGACGGACAACGCCTGAGCCCTTTGCCAGCCTCCAGACGAGGTTAGGGCGAAAGAAAGTGGGGAAACAGCTCCGCAACCAGAGGCCCGTCCGGTTTCTTGCCTACGACCTCCTGGAGACGAACGGCCAAGACTTGCGCGGGGTGGGGACGGAAACACGACGGGTCCGCCTGGAGAGCCTCTGGCAGTCCCTCCCCGAGAATCCCACTCTCCAGCTCTCTCCCCTCCGGCCCGCGTCCACCCGGGAACAGGCTCGCCACTGGGTGGACACTGCCCGCGAGCGCCGCGAGGAGGGCCTGCTCCTCAAGCACCGGGATGCACCCTACCACTCTGGCCGCCCACGGGGTGCCTGGTGGAAATGGAAAGTGGATCCACTGCGCATTGACGCGGTCCTTCTCTACGCCCAAGCCGGGCACGGGAGGCGCTCCGGGCTTTTCACCGACTATACCTTCGCCGTGCGCCACGGTGACCAGCTCCTCCCCGTGGCCAAAGCGTATTCCGGACTCGACGACGCCGAGATTCGCGAGCTCGACCGATGGATCAAGGGCCACACTCTCGAAACGTTTGGGCCGGTCCGTTCCGTGCCCCCCGAAAAGGTCTTCGAAATCGCCTTCGACTCGCTCCGCCCCTCCTCCCGCCACAAGGCCGGCCTCGCCCTGCGTTTCCCCCGCATCGCCCGCTGGCGCCATGACAAAACCCCGGAGGAAATCAACACTCTCACCGATCTCCAGTCCCTCCTCCCCGAATGAAACCCGAATCTCGCCCCTAGAGGCGGGGGGCGGCAGGGGGACAGACATCGCAATCTATCCTTTTCTTCCTCTGGCAGTCTTGAAGAGGGATCGGAATCAACAGGTCCGGGGAAAGTCAACCACCCACCATCAAGGGGCAGGAGGGTGATCCACTTCTGCAACGCTCCTCTGAGAGGTGCCGACTTTCTTATCCGGATCGATTTCCCTTTTGCAGGGCGGGAAGGCGGACACGGGCAAGAGCTTACCGACAAGCGATGGCGGAAAAAGTGCCGAAGCGGGTTTCCAGTTGAACACGATGAGCCCGTGGGCGACCCAGCCACCGTCTGGAATGCAAACGGACAAATGTCTCGGATCCAACCACGCCTCCCCGGGAAAAGCAGGCGTGGGGCCGCACCGGTCGATAGCGATGACCCTTTTGCGACGAAGTGAGGTAGCCCATCACACTCCAGCTCCAGTGCATCCCCGGGTGAGAGCCACCCGAACCACAAAAGAACGCCCACAGTTTTTCACGAAACCGTGCGTAGGCCGCCGGGATGCGCTCCCGCGGACCCCCAACCGTTGACCACGGGTACTGGCACGGGTGCCCGACAATCCCCAGTCGCAGGGGATTCTCATCGATCTGCCGGATCGCCCGTTTCACGAGGGCGCGGGCGTTCTCCAGCAGGGTGCTCGTAAACCGGTCCCGCCAGATCGTACCGGCCCGCTCCCGGCTGCGGTTCACCCGACGAGTCGTCCGCTCCTTGAGGATCTTCATGAATGCGGAAATGTCGCCCCGGCTCCGGTCGAGCCGCCCGCGGAATTCCTCCGCCCGCTCCCCACCCTCCGCCAGGATCTCTGCCAACCTCTCCGCAGAGCAACGGAGGAACCCTCGCTCCCCACCATCCAGTGCACGGTAGCGCTCGACCCGCTCCGCATCGGTGCTTGCCGGCAACGACAGGGTCTGCACGACGACATGGAAGTGGTTCGCCAACACTACCTCCCGCACGACCACGATCCCGCAGAAGGCCGCGGCCCGGTACAACAAGTCTCGAATCCCCTCCTTGTCCTCCTCCTCGAGCAGGATTTCCGGGAGCGTCCGGCTGCTCAACTCGTACACCGCCTCGCCCTTGAGCTTGTACCGTCGTCGGCGCATGACTTCCATAAAGGGATTCCTGCACAGATTTGTACAGCAAAAAATTGGGGTGCTCGCTTTGAAGGTGAATCCCGCCACCGGAAAACCCATTGGCGATGTCTGTCCCCCCTCCAAGAACCACGGCTGCTTGCCCGAACCATCCCCGACCCGCGGGCAGGGATTGCCAATCGCCTACGGGGGGTGCGCAGGGAGGACCTAGGCCGGGACGGGTTGGGGGCGGGGGGCGATGTGGTGGTCGAGGACGCCGGCCGAGCTGATGACGCCGGGAAGCCCCGCGCCAGGGTGGGTACCCGCGCCCACGAAGAAGAGGCCTTCGACATCCTCACTCTTGTTGTGCGGCCGGAACCACGCGCTCTGGGTCAGGACGGGGTCAAACTGGAAGGCGGAGCCGGCGTAGGCGTCGAGCTGCGTTTCAAAATCCTTGGGCGTGAAGATCAACTTCGAGACCATGTGCTCTCGCAGGCCGGGCACGAGGTGGTCCTTCTCCATGGAAGCGAGGATCCGGTCCGCGTACTCTTCCTTGATCGCGTCCCAATCCTGCCCGCCCTGCAGGTTGGGCACCGGGCTAAGCACGTAGAAGCACTCGCAGCCCTCGGGAGCGAGGGAAGGATCGGTCCGGGTGGGGGCGTGGAGGTAGAGGGAAAAGTCCTCGGCCACAATTTTCCGGTCAAAAATATCCCCGAGCAGGTCCTCGTAGCGCGGACCGAGGATGATGGAGTGGTGGGGGAGGTGGGGGTAGGTACGGTTCGTCCCGAAGTAGATCACAAAGAGTGACATCGCGTACTTCATCCGTTCGAGCCGCCGATCCGTCCACTTCCGACGATGCTGCGGCGCGACCAGCTTGCGGTAGGTATTGGCGACATCCCCGTTGGAGATGACGATCTCCGCCGGAAACTCCCGGCCGTCGACCGTGCGTACTCCCCGTACCGCACCGCTCTCGACCTCGATCTCCTCGACCCTTGCCTCCAGCTCGAGCGTTCCACCGATATCCTCGAACATCCGGACCAGGCCCCGCACCAGCGCATGGGTCCCTCCCATCGCGAAATGCACCCCCCACTCCTTTTCCAGGTAGTGGATCATCGAGTAGATCGCACTTGAGCGCAGTGGATTCCCTCCGATGAGGAGGGGTTCGAAGGAAAAGACCTGGCGGAGTTTCGGATGCCGGATAAAGGACGAGACTTTTTTGAAGACGGACTGGTCGGCCCGCAACTTGATGAGGTCCGGGGCGACCCGGAACATCTCGCGCACGCTGTGGAAGGAGTGCGTCGCCAGCTCCGTAAAAGCCTGGTCGAAAACCCGCTTCGAGTACTCGCGAAACCGTCGGTATCCTTCGATATCCTCCGGGCTGAACTTGGCAATCTCCGCCTCGAGCACCTCCTGCTCCCCCCGATAGTCGAAGACCTCCCCATCGTGGAAGTAGATCCGGTAGAAAGGATCGCAGGGAACGATGTCGACATAATCCTCCAGCCGCTTGCCCGCGACGTCCGCCAACTCCTCGAGGATGAAGGGCACCGTGATGATCGTCGGACCCGCATCGTAAACAAAGCCCTGGTCTTCATAGACATACGCTCGCCCCCCCGGCTTGTCCCGCATCTCCAGAAGAGTCACCTCATAGCCCTTCGCCTGCGTACGAATCGCGGCCGCCAAGCCACCGAACCCACTGCCGATGACCACGGCCTTCCCTTCACCCTCGCGCCTGTCCATGCCATCCCGCTACGGTCCTTCCGCCGGATTTGCAAGTTCACCGCACCCTTCGGCAGGATCGCCCCAACCGGCTGCACTCTCGGGGTTGCCCCCTCGAACAGGTCCATTCATTCTCGGTCTATGACTTTGCGGCGGCCCACCCTCCCCCTCCTCCTTTGTCTCTTCCTGCCCGTCCTCGCGAGCGTCGTTGCCGCGGAGGGCAAGGCATCCCTCCTCGTTTTCGCGGAAACGGGAGCCAGTCCTTCCGGCGAGACGTCCGAGGCCGAGTTCCTTCGCGCCCAAGTCGCCGCAGCCCTTGCCCGGGAGGGCTTCGATGCGCGGGAACTCGCCGACCTGTCCACGGATGAGGGGCTCCCCGCCATCCTCTCCACCGCCCGGCGAACCGGTGCCGACTACGCCCTCCTCGTTCGGCTCGAACCCGCCACCGAGGAGGTCACCGAGTACAGCGGCAACGACATCCAGACACAACGCCGCATCCTCTCCGCCCCCTATTCCTACCGCCTCGTGTCTGCTGCCACCGGGGAGACTGTCCTCGGGGACACCGGCACCGCCCGGCGGGCGACCCGAGCCACTGCCAATCTCACCGAGAGCAACCCGGACGCCCGGCAGACCCTCGTACCCGTTGCCGCCCGATCAATCGCCCGCGACCTCCGCGACGCCTTTCCCCAGGGGGAGTTGGCCCCACCGCCCAAGGCAGTCGCCGAGGTCCCCTTCCGCATCATCCCCCTCGGCCGCGAACTCGTCGTCCCGGAAATCCGCGAGACCGCGGAGGGCCGCCTCCGGGCCACCGGTGAGCGCGAGCCGATCGTTCTTGAGGGCGTCACCGTGATTCTCGACGAGGTTGCCCTCGGCAGCGCACCCGGCGAATTCACCGCCCCGCCCGGTTTGCACACCCTCTCGCTCGAGCGCGAGGGCTTCCGCCCGTGGTCCCGCACCGTTCGGGTGACCCCGGACCTCGAGCTGCGCATCCCCCTCCTGCGCACCGAGGAAAGCCGGTCCGTCCTCCGGGAGGACGCCGCCTTCCTCGAGGACCTGCGCTCCGCGCGGATCCTCACGGAAGCGGAGGCCGAACGCGTTCGCGGACTCGCCCAAGCCTACCGCCAAAGCGGCTACCGCTGGGACATCCGCAGCGATTCCGAGGTCCGCAGTGACTCCGAGGTCCGCAGCGATACCGAGATCCGCGTGGACACCGATGAACCCCTCCGCATCGAACAGGACAACCGCTCCCTCCTCGGGGAATGAGCCCCCCGGGCCCAACCGCCGTACCGCTACCCATCCCCTTCTTATGACCTCCCCCCGCCTGCCCTTCCTCCTGCTCACCCCCCTCGCTCTCCTGTTTTCCTCCCTCCCCGCCCAGACGGAGAAGGACTCGCTCGCCATCGGCGCCGTGGAAGTCAACCCGGGACTCGAGGCGAATGCCGCCGCTGAGGGGACCCTCCGTTCCCTCGAGCAATTGCAGCAGTCCCTCGATGGCGAGCTGCTCAACGCTTTCCAACAAACCCGCCGCTTCGATCTCTACGCCCGCAGCGATCTCGCCGAGATTCTCGGGGAACAGGACCTCGCCGCCAGTGGCAACCTCGACCCGGCGGACCCGGACACGGCGGCAGCCTTCCAGCTCGGCGGCGTCCAGTACCTCGTGGTGACCGAGCTCTCGGCCTACCGCGACCGCACCGAAACCGCCCTCTTCGAGAGTATCGGCAAGCGGGCCACCGCACGCACGCTCGAGGCCGTCGCCATCGCCCGTATCTACGACACCACCACCGCCCGGCTCCTCGAATCCGCGCGGGTCACCGCCAACGCCCGGGATTTTGCCGAAGAAAGCGGCACGACCATCGCGCGCGGCAGCGGAGCCACGGGGACCGTGGTCGCCGATACGGCGAACCGCCTCGCCCAGGCCGTCGCCGAGCGCACCGTCCAGGTCCTTTACCCCGCCCGGATCGTCGGCAAGGCCGGACGCACCGTCGTCTTTAACCGCGGCGATTCCTTCCCCATTCAGCCGGGAGACCGCTGGACCGTCTATGCGGAGGGCGAGGAAATGATCGACCCGGACACCGGCGAGTCCCTCGGATCCCTCCAGGCGGATGTCGGCACCATTGTGGTCCGCGAAGTCCTCCCCCGCACCACCCGAGCGGCGATCGAGGAGGACTTCGGCATCTCCGTCGGGGATATTGTCCGCCCCATGCAATGACCTGGCCCCCTCGCCGGCTCCCTCGCCTTCGGTTGGCGAGCCGATGCGGACCCCCCGGCAGGATGCGATGCCTGTCCCCGTGGCCCGCGCTCCTCGCGGTGATCGTGTTGGCCAGCGGGTGTGCGACCTACCACCAGAAATCGGCCGGCCTGCGAAAGAGCTGGGAAGAGGGGCGGTGGCAGGATGCGGCCCTCCTCGGAAGCGTCCTCGAAGAGGAGAACGCCGACGGGAAGGACGCCATCCTCTTCGGCCTTGAGCAGGGAACCGTCCTGCGGGCCACCGGCGACTACGCGGGCAGCCAGGAAGTCTTCGAGCGCACCTACGAGCGGATTCAGGCGCAGCAAACCGAGGCCGACGTCCGCATTTCCCAGGAGTCGGCCTCCCTCTTCCTCAACCCGGGGGAGACCGAGTACCGGGCCCGCACCTACGACCGGATCATGCTGCACACTTATGAAGCGCTGAACGCGATCGCCCTCGGGGATCCGCCCCGCGCTCGCGTGGCCCTCAACCGCGCCCTCCAGGCCCAGCGCGACGCTGTTGCCGCCAATGCCCGTCGGCTGGAGGAAGAGCAGGAAGAGCTGAGGGCGGTCCGCGAGGAAACCGGCACGGACAGCGTCCAGCTCGACCAGACGCTGACGAGCCCCCAGGTGCGCAACGAACTCGACCGCATCTACGCCCCCGTCCGCGACCTCCGGCCCTACGCGCCGTACGTGAACCCCTTCACCGTCTTTCTCGACGGCGTCTTTTTCCTCCGCCAGGCCACCGATGCCTCCGACCTTGAGCGCGCCCGCAAGAGCCTCGAGCGGGTAACCGGCCTCGTGCCGGAAAGCCCCTGGTTGCGCCGGGAACTCGCGCGGGCGGAGCGACGGATCGCAGGCGAGGCCTTGGCCCCCTCCGTCCTCGTCCTTCTCGAAACCGGGGAACCTCCCCGCCGGGAGGCCGAGCGTCTCGACCTTCCCCTTTTTGTGTTTGGCGTGCAGGAGGTGCCCTATGTCGGCATCGCCTTTCCCGTCCTGCGGTTTTCGCCCAACAATCCCGGCCCACTCACCATCCGGGCCGGCAACCAGTCAGCCCGCACCGAGACCATCGCCAACCTCGACCGCATCATCGGGACCGAGTTCGAGGACCGACAGCCCCTCGTCGTCCGCAAGGCGATTCTCTCCGCCGCCAGTAAGGCCCTCGTCACCTACCTCGCCCGGGAGCAGTTCAAGGACGGCTCCACCGCCCAAGCCCTCGTCGACCTCGCGGGCATCCTCTACCAGGCCTCCACCAACCAGCCCGACCTGCGCAGCTGGTCGACCCTTCCCCGGGAAATCCAGGGCATGCGGGTGGACCGGCCGGAGAGCGGGCAGCTCACCCTGAGCCTCGACGGGTGGAGCGAAGCCATTGCCATTTCCGCACCGCCCGGTATGCTCACGATCGTGCATGTGCGCATCGTGAACCGGCGCACCCCGCCCGTTGTCCACCAGTACGCCCTCCCATGAAGCTTCCCGCCCCCCTCCTCTCCCTCTTCGCGGCCACGCTCCTCCTCGCCGGCTGCAATTCCCCCGTCAACACCATCGGACCCGCCGCGCCGGAGGCCGTCCCCCTCACCGTGGAGAGTCGGATCCAGGTCTTTGACGAGAAACTCAACCTCCGCCTCTCCCTCGTGCAGGTGGCCGAGGCCGAGAGCAACGGCTTCCGGCAAGTCCAGGTGACCCTCGCCAACCGACAGGTTCGCCCGCAGGAATTTGCCTACCAGTTCGAGTGGATCCGGGCCAATGGCATGGCCATTCAAGACCCGGCCCCCGTCTGGAGGGGCGCCCGCATTCAGGGCGGGGAAACCATCGAGCTGCAGTCCACCGCTCCCCGTCCCGACGCCGTTGACTTCCGGCTGAAACTTCGCGAAACCCGCTGAGCCCTCCCCCCATGAACAAAGTCCTCCCCCTCCTCTCTCTCAGTGCCCTCCTCGCCTTCCTCGCCGGCTGTGGCGGGCAGGCCCGCTATGTGGAGACGACCGGCACCGAAACCATCATCAGCGTCGAGCAGATCAACATCCAGGACTGGATTCAGGCAGCCGATGACATGACCCAGAACCTCCTCGCCAGCGGCGTTCTCCAGCGCACCGAGCAACAGCCCCCGGTCCTTGTGGTCAGCCGCATCGTCAACAACACCTCCGAGGTCGTCGACACCAACCTCCTCACCAAGCGGATCCGGGTCGCCCTCAACCAGAGCGGCCAGGCGCTCACCCAGACCACCGCGACCACCCAGGGCTTTACCGAGGACCAAACCGCCCGGGAGATGGGAGAGCTGGAGGCCATGCGCGATCCGGAGGCCGCCGCCCAGGCCCGGCCCGACTTCTCCCTCTCCGGCCGCCTCATCGAAACCACGGCAAAGGCCGGCAAGACCCGCCAGGCAACCTACACCTTCCAGCTTTCCCTCACCCAGATCTCCACGGGCCTCGCCCTGTGGGAGGACCAGGTCGACATCACGAAACAGGGGAAGCGACCGGCCGTCGGCTGGTAGGCGGCAACACACCCGGGCGGCCAGCCTTCCGCCGGAGGGCACCCGCTCCGCCGCACCGCCGTCGAAACAGGTCCATCGCGTCCGGCGGTACTGCCTCCGGGCCCGGCCCCGTGTCAGGCCCCGCGTCAGGCCCGCCGGACGGGTCCGGAGGCGCGGGACTCGTGGGAAAGGACGCTCGACCAGATCCCCCCCTCCCGGTCGAGCCACTCACCAATGACCACATGGGGAAGGGCGACAATGCTGATGAACACCGTCCAGAACGCCACTCCCACCATCAGCCACGGCAAACCCGAAGGAAGGTGGGGAAGGACCAGCCACAGACCCACCGCCAGCACCAGCGTCACTCCCGCCCCCACCATCATTGCCGCCCAGGCGTACAGGGCCGCCCGCCCCGGATCCCTCCCCGCCACTCCAGCCCCCCGCGCCCGGCCGCCTTCCCCGGCCGCACCCCGGCCCGCCGCCCTCGCCTGACCACTCCCCACCCAGGGGACCCGGGTCGGGACGGTCTGCCAGAACGTTGATGGGCTGGAGTCTTCTGGTAATTTCCCTTTCCCCGCCAACTCCTCTTCCCCCGGGAAAAGGAAGGACTGCCCAGCGGGGGTGGCAATGTCTGTCCCCGCATCCGTGGATTGCCGGGCAGACGTCGGAGCCTTGCCCACCCCTCTGGGGAACCGCTCCCCGTAGCCGGCGGGATCCATGTCTGTCCCCGCCAGCCGCGGCCCGGGGAGGGTTGCCGCAGGGGCGTCGGTGAGTCGGGTTGCTGCCGGGGGCGGGCCGTCGGGCGGGGCGGGGAGTTTGGTGGGGGTGGCGGCGAGGGAACGGGCGATCTGGCGGGCCGAGTACCAGAGGGGGAAGTAGAGGCCAACGGCGAGGACGACGGGAACGGTGGTGAAGAAGAGGACGAGGAGGCCGGTGTCGAGGGCATCATGCTTCCAGGCCCGGCGGACGCGGGCGGGTCCCCGGCGGGCGCGGGTCGCCCCGCGGAGCAGGTGGGCGGCGATCAGGGCGAAGGCGAGCCCCCCGAGCCAGGGGCGGGCGGCGAGCAGGATCCCGTCGAGCGGGCCGAGGGCTCCCGGGGCGAAGAGGTCGACCATGAGGCCGCTGTAGAAGCGGAAGTCGCCCGGAAAGAAGAGAATCGGCAGGAGCATGATGGGTACCCCGCGGGCCACCCCGGCCAGCAGACGGGAGCCGCGACCGGGGAGGTGGGCGTCGCCGGTGCAGGCCTCCATCACCTTGAGATCGGCCCCACCGCCCTTGGCCATGGCCACAGCCAGGGCGAGCGCGAGCCCGCCGACCGGGAAGCTCAAGAAGAAAAGGGCAAAAAGGCCGATCAGGAGCAGGAAGGCCGCGAGATAGCCAAACGTGAACCGGGTCCGGCGGGCCTGCAGGTTCAAGTAGTGCTCGAAGCCTCCGTGCGGCAGGTTCAGGGCGACCATCCCGAAGAGGTAGACGCCCGCCTGCACGGTCATCCCCACCCGGATCCCGGTGATCGCAAAGAGGAGGAAAAGCAGGCTCAGGCCGAGCAGGAGCATCCGCGAGGTCGCCAGCCAGAGCCGTCCTGCCCGGGCCGCTGAGGCGACCGGAGCGTCCATTCGCAGGGCTATACTTGACATGACTGTCCAATAAAGGAGACTGGCAGCCGCGTCAATCGCACCCGGCGGGGAGGCGTTGCTGCGGGCTCGCCATTCCGTCCGGACCGCGTCCGCGTCTCCCCTTCCCCGCGTTCCTCCGATCCCCCCTCCTTCCATGGACACCCAAGCATCGCCCCGCCCTTCCGTGTTCCCGAGCCCGGCGGTCCCTTCGCCCACCGGGCGGGCCGTGGTGATCGGGGCGGGTCTTGCCGGCCTCGCCAGCGCCATCCGGCTCGTCGCGCGCGGGTATGAAGTGACCGTCCTTGAGCGCGGTCCCGAACCCGGGGGTCGGGCCTGGCAGCGGGAGGTCAACGGATTCGTGCACGACGGGGGCCCGACCGTACTGACGGCACCCTTTCTCGTCGACGAGCTCTTCGGGCTCCTCGGGAGGAACCGCGAGGACTTCCTGTCCTTCCTGCCCGTGGAGCCGTGGTACCGTTTCCTCTTCGCGGAGGGCGGCACCTTCGACTACGGACCCGCGGAGACCCTTGCCCCGCAGTGGGAGCGCTTCGAGGGCCGGCCCGGGGAAAGCTACCCCCGCTTCCGGGAGCATGCGCGGGCACTCTTCGAGGCCGGTTTCACCCAGCTGGCCGACCGCCCCTTCGACCGCGCGGCCACCATGGCCGCGCAGGTTCCCCAGCTCCTCCGGCTGGGTGCCTACCGCAGTGCCTACCGCGCTACCGGGGACTATTTCCGGGATCCCCGGTTGCGGCTCGCCTTCAGCCTGCCCGCGCTCCTGCTCGGCGGGGATCCGCACCGGGTCTCCAGCATCTACCTCATGATTCACGAGCTGGAGCAACGCTACGGCGTCTGGTACCCGCAGGGCGGGATGGGGGCGCTCGTGCGGTCCCTCGCGGACCTGCTCAAGGGAACGGGCCGGGCGGAGTGCCGCTACGGGGAGACCGTCCTCGGCCTGGAAACCGGAGCCCACGACCGCGTGCGGGCCGTGCGCACCGCGGACGGCGGCCGCCGGTCCGCGGATCTGGTCGTCTACAACGGGGATCCCGTCCACCTCTACCGCGACCTCCTCCCGCATGCCTCGCGATCGTTGGCGGAGAAGCTGCGGGCGCGGAGCGGGCAGCATTCCTTTGGCCTGTACATCGTCTATTTCGGCCTGCGCCGGGAGTTTCCCGAAGTGGCCCAGCACACGATCCTCGTCGACCGTGACGAGCGGTCCTCCCTGCGGACGATCTGCCGGGGCGCGGGCATCTCGGAGCGGCTGCACCTGTACCTGCACCGGGCCTCGGCCACCGACCCGGAGATGGCCCCGGCGGGCGGCGACAGCTTCTACTGCCTCTGCCCCGTGCCGAACCTCGGGCGCACCCCCCTCGAATGGGAGGTGGAGGGTCCGCGGCTGCAGGAGAGGATTCTCGATCGTCTTGAGGAAACCGTGCTCCCCGGGCTGCGGGGCTCACTCGATCACTGCTTCGCGGTGGACCCGCGCGATTTCGAGGACCGGCTCCTCGCCTTCCGCGGGGCCGGCTTCGGGCTGGCTCCCCTCCTCCACCAGTCGGCCTACTTCCGTTTCCACAACCGAGCGGACCGTCCGGCCAACCTCTTCCTCGCGGGGGCCGGAGTGCACCCCGGCGCCGGGGTCCCCGGAGTACTCAGTTCCGCCCGGGCGCTCGAGCGACTCCTGCCTCAGGACTCGCCGTCGTAGACCGTGCCCTCCGCCGGGGAGGGAAGGTGGTGGTTGGCGGGCCGGGCGAGGAAGGCGTGCTCGTCGAAGCCGCGGAGCGGGGAAATCTCGAAATTGACCGTGGGCAGACCTTCCGCGCCGAGGGGGACGCCCGTCCCGGCCGCCCGCAACCAGCGGGTGTACTGGCGGAGGAGATCCTCGCGGGCCGTCCGCGGGGAGTCGCGGCCCTCGGCATTCTTGACCGGGCTGAAGTTCTCGGCGCGGGAAGTCTCGAGAAGCAGCGGATTCCGCGCCCGCGGGAGCGCGTCGAACACGAACATCTCGAACTTGATCCCATTCGGCTCCTCCGGGGTCACCGTGCGCCCCTCCTCGTCCACCACCCCGATCCTCTTGACCGCGCGGTGCACCGGAAGATCGCCGCCCTTCGCTCCCATGCGTTCCACGAAGGCGCGGTCGAGCACGTGGATGGCGATGTTCGCGGCGCGGAAGCGGAGGCTGCCGTCCGGATCGCGCAGCCGCATCCACTCCTCGGGCAGGTCGCTGTACTCCAGCACACGGAGGTGGTCCCCCTGGCGGACGAAGATGCCGACCTTTTCCTCCGGGTCCGTCTTCGCGACCATCTTCGAGGACATCTCCGAGCCCCCGAGGAGGTGGAAACCGAGAAAGGCCGGGTCCATCGTGTTCTCGAGCGGGTTGTCGACCTGAAAGTAGGAAATGGTGTCGATCCCCCGCTCCGCCATGGCGGCGGTCGCCCCGCTCCGCAGGAGGGCCCGCAGGGAACCCCCGTGCCCGTCCGGGCTGAGGGCCAGCGAGGAGGGGGATTCGAGGAGGAGCTTCCCGTCCGGGTCCACTGCCGGGAGCATCCCCTGGGGAAAGAAGTGCACATCGCCGGATCCGAGGCCGAAGAACCCGTTCTCCTCGAAGAAAGCGACCGTGGCCGCGTGGTTGGCCGGGCTCGTCATAATCCACCAGGGGAGCTCGGTACCATAGGTCTCGCGAGCCGAGAGGATTTTCTCGGCAAAGACCTGGAAGAGCGAGGCCCGGCGAACCGGAGTCAGCGGAAAGGTACCCTTCGGCCCGTCGAAGCCGAGACGGGTTCCCTGCCCCCCGGCCACCGTGAAGGCGGCCACCCGCCCGGCGCGGAGGGCCTCCTCGCCGGCGGCCCGGGCCTCCCTCCAGCCCTGCTCATCGCCCCCGTGGCCCGGCAGGGCCGTGAAGGTGGGTGGCTCCACCGCGGAGAGGTCTTCCGCGGCGGAAGGCTCGGAAAGCACGAGCGTCTCCACAAGGGAGCGGAGCTCGTCGAGATCGACCGCCTCGAGCTGTCCCCGGAGGCACTCGCGGCCCGCTCCATCCAGTTCCTCCCAAAACCGGAAGACATGCTCCTGACCTGCCTCGGCGAACTCCCTGCGAAGGTCTGCTACGTCCATGCGCCCCAAGTTGGTTCGCCCGCGCCGGTGGATCGAGAGGAAAACACGGAAGGGGCGCCGCCCTCCGGCGACCGGCCCCGCTCCCTCCTATTCCTCCCCCGATTCCTCGAAGCGGAAGAGCAGCTCCTCGTCCCGCACATAGCCCAAGCGGTCCCGCACGACCGCCTCGAGGAAAGCCGGATCATTCAACAGGCGGCGGTGGTACTCCTGCTGCCTCGCGAACTCAGTCCGCTGGGCGGAGATGCGCTCCACCAACTGGACCTCCCGCTCCCGGAACTGCTGGAACTCCTGGAAACGGCGCCACCCGGCGACAAACAGGAACACCGTCACCGCGACAATCGCCGCGAGCAGGAAACCCCGCAGAACCCACTCCATCCTTGGCACGCGCTCGTTCCTAATCGGCGAGGCCTGCCGGACCAAGGGGAAAAGGCGGCGCACCGTGGCCCTTTCCTCAGTCCGGGCGCGGGGCGAGAATCCAGCTCGGGTCCCGCACGAGGAACTGGTACCGCCCCCGCCAGGCACTCCACTCCCCGACCAGGGAGACCGGCGTGCCCGGCCGGAGGCCCGCGAGCCATGTGCGCAGGTCGCGGCGAAAGGCGTAGACCGGATAGACCCGGCCGTCGACGCGGATCCGCAGGGGCCGACCGGAAACCCATGTGCCCTCCACCCGGTAGGGTCGACCCATCTGTGCGGGCCACTCCTCGCGGGGGCGGGCGTGCAGGTCGGCGAGGTCGGCGACCGGCGGCGCCCCCGGACGGTCGAGCCGATAGTCAAAGGGATAGATGAGGTCCTCGCCCGGCCGGGGGCGGCCCGGATCTACGAGCGTGAGCGGGGGTGCTCCCGGGGGGACGACCTCGTAGCGAGCCAGCAGGGGGAAGTGGTCACTGCCTCCGCGAGCGCCGTCGCCCGCCCCGAACGAGAACTCCCGCGGCCGTCCCCAGGAATCCGCGGTGATTCCCGGCAGGCGAAGGACGCGGAAGGAGCCGTCGACATAGCGGATCCCTGAGGCGTCGTAGAGACCGGGTGTGTGCAGCAGGTGCATCAGCGAGCTGCGCACCCCTCGCCAGACTTCGGAGTACCGCTCCGGCGGTGGAAGTTCGTACCACAGATTGTAGAGAGCCCGCTTCCCCGCGGCCGTTGCCCGCTCGTTTCCCTGCGAGCCGAGCAGGTCCGTGAGGCCGGCGGGCTCGCCGGGCGGCAGGATCTCGCCTTGGTTGTAGTAGGAGTTCAAGTCGCCCCCCACGAGGATCTCCGCCCGCGGGTCCGCCTCCAGCAACAGGTCGACCGCGTTCCGCACCGTCCGCGCGTTGTCCCGGCGGATCGGTTCGGAGGTCGGATCGGAGGCTCCGGATTTCCAGTGGTTGTTGAGGGTGATCAACCGGTAGCCCTCCACCGCGTGCACCACCACGAGCAGTTCGCGCGCCTGCCGCAGCGGCAGGGCCATCACTCGCTCGATGGGAAAGGTACTGAAGGTGGCGTTGACGTGCGGTGGGCCTTCGCCGGACTCTCCGCCCGCGGGCGGCAGGGCCACCTCATACGGGCCCAGGCCCTCGTCGTGGAGGTGCTTGGCGAGGAGGGCAACCGCCGGCAACCCCCGCACCTCCTCCTCAACCGGAGGTTCCAGCATGGCCCGCACCGTGGTCTCGCCGTAACGCTCGTGGAAAGCCGCCCAGTCGTTCCCCCCGCTCGACGGCGTACGATCCCGCTCCAGCTCCTGGAAAAGGATGATCTCCGGACCCCGCCCCCCGTTCACGGTAGCGAGCGTGGCGGAGAGGAAGTCCAGCTTCGCGAGAAGCGCACCGGCCGAGTACGGGACGCCCTCCCCCGGCGCCTTGTCCTGTCGGTAATCGGCGAAGTCGGCCACCCCGTCGAGGTCGAAGAGGTTCTCCCCATTGAGGACCACCACCGCGAACGTTCGCTCCCTGCTCGGCTCCGCCCCGGCGGCCCCGAGGAGGAGGAAAAGCAGGCCGAGGAGCCCGGCAGCCACGCCCGACCGCCCGGCGGCCTTGGTTGACCTGAGCGGAAAGCGGGATTTGGCTGGGCGGATCATGAAGGTTCTACGAGCAAAGAGTGCCGGGTTTTGCTGGGGTGTGGAACGGGCGATCCGGATTGCGGAGGCCTATTCGCAGGAAGGCAAACAAAAGGTCCTCACCGACGGCCCGCTGATCCACAACTCACAGATGATGGAACGGCTGGAGAGCGAGAGGATCCACGAGGTCGGCGACTACACCAGCGAGGCCAAGCTCGACCTCTCCGCCGAGGAAAAGGAGAACTCCGTCCTCGTGGTCCGCGCCCACGGTATCTCCCCGGAGCGGCGCAAGTACCTCAAGAGCCTCGGCATGGAATTCAAGGACGCCACCTGTCCCGATGTCGGGATCATCGCCGGGCGCATCAAGGCGGGGGCCCGCAAGGGCAAGAACACCGTCATTTTCGGCGACCCCAAGCACCCGGAGGTCATCGGCCTGCTCGGCTACGCCGGGGGGCGCGGCCATGTCGTCCAGAGCGAGGAGGACATCGCCCGGCTTCCCGAGCTCGAGGGCGGCGTGGCCATGGTCTCGCAGTCGACGATGTTCGTCCACGAGTTCGAGCGCCTCTCCGGCATCCTCCGGGAACGGTATCCGGAGGCCGAGATCTACGACACCATTTGCGGAGCCACCAAGGAACGGCAGACCGACCTCCGCAAGCTCGTCCAGGAGGGAGCCGAGGCGATCGTGGTCATCGGTGGCCACCACTCCGCAAACACCCGCAAACTGGCCAAGCTCGCCGAGGACCACGACCGGCCCACCTACCACATCGAGACGGCCGACCAGATCGACGAGGAGGAAATGCGTCGGTATGCGGTGGTCGGCGTGACTGCCGGGGCCTCCACCCCCGATTTCATCATCGACTCGGTCGAGAAGCGCCTGGCGGCCATCGAGCCGATGGCGATGACCGAATGAACCACCCGGAACCGACTGCCGCGGGGCCGTCCCCGGCTTTCGCCGGGCTCATCGCCGATGTCCACCGCGGTATCTTTTTCCCGGGGCGTTTTCGCGTCGAGGCGGGCCGGATCCGTGACCTCCGGGAGGATCCCGGCGCTCCCCCCGGGCCTCTCTTCGCACCCGGGCTCGTCGACGCCCACCTCCACATCGAGAGCACGCTGCTCAGCCCGGCCGAGTTCGGACGCTTCGCCCCTGTGCACGGCACCGTGGCCACCGTCAGCGACCCTCACGAGATCGGCAACGTGGCCGGGATGGCCGGGGTCGACTGGATGATCGAGGCCGGGCGCGATTCGCCCGTGAAGATCGCCTGGGGCGCCCCCTCCTGCGTGCCCGCGACCCCTCTCGATCCTTCCGGTGCCTCCTTCGGGCCCGAAGAAATTGCGCGCCTTCTCGACCGCCCCGAGGTCCTCTACCTCGCCGAGGTCATGAACTTCCCCGCGGTGATCGGCCGGGATCCCGCCATGGAGGCGATCCTCGCGGTGGCCCGCCAGCGCGGGGTTCCCCTCGACGGGCACGCGCCGGGCGTCAGGGGCGAGGATCTGCGCCGTTACGCCGCGGCCGGGATCTCCACCGACCACGAGTCCACCACCCTCGAGGAGGCCCGCGAGAAGATCGCCGCCGGATTGTTCGTCGCCATCCGGGAAGGATCCGCCGCCCGCAATTTCGAGGCCCTCTGGCCGCTCCTGCAGGAGGCTCCCGACCGTTGCTTCTTCTGTAGCGACGACCGGCATCCCGATGACCTCGTCGAGAGCCATGTCGACGGGATGGTCCGCCGCGCCATCGCTCTCGGGGTCGACCCGATGGTGGCTCTCCGGACCGCCACCCTCCATCCCGTGCGCCACTACGGCCTCCCCGTTGGCCTTCTCCGGGAGGGTGACCCGGCGGACTTCGTGGTGGTGCCCGGTCCCGAAGACTTCCACGTCGAACAAACCTGGATCGACGGGCGCCTCGTCGCCGAAGGGGGACTCCCGCGGACCGAGGCCCGGCCGGTCCCTCCCCTCAATGTCTTCCGCGCCCGCCCGGTCGCCACGGAGGATCTGTACCCGCGCGGTCACGCCGATCGCCCGATGCTGGCGATTCAGGCACGGGACGGGGAAATCGTCACGGACCGGGCGAGTGTGCGGCCGTCGCTCGACTCCGCCGGTCGGCTCCGCGCTGACCCGGGCCGCGACCAGCTGAAAATCGCGGTGGTCGACCGCTACCGCCCCTCTCCTCCCGCAGTCGGCCTCGTCCTCGGCTTCGGTCTGCAGAGCGGGGCGATCGCCGGAAGCGTAGCCCACGATTGCCACCACGTCATCGGAGTCGGGGCCGACGAGCCTTCCCTCGAGCGCGCCCTCAATGCCGTGATCCGTGCGCAAGGAGGACTCGCCCTCGCCTCCCCCGAGGAGCAGCTCACCTATCCCCTTCCCCTCGCCGGGCTCATGGGTGAAGGGCCGACGGAGGAAGCCGCCCGGCGCTTTCTCGCCCTGACCGCGCGGGCGCACGGGCTTGGTTGCACCCTGCGGTCGCCGTTCATGACCCTGTCCTTTCTTGCCCTGGTCGTCATCCCCTCCCTGAAGATCAGTGCGGGCGGCCTCTTCGACGTCGACCGTTTTGCTTTTATCGACCCCTGGGAGGGTTAGGTGCCGGAGGCAGCCGCCTCCCCTTGCTCCGGTACTTTCCCGGGCGGGCGGGCCTCCACCTGCAAGCCGATATTTCTCTCCTCCCCGTCGCGCAGGATGGTCATGTCGAGGAATTGGCCCGGCCGGGTGAGGAAAAAGACGGAACGCATCCGATCGATGGTGGAGGCACCCTCGCCGTCGAGGGAGAGGATGCGGTCTCCTTCCCGCAAGCCAGCCGCCTCCCCGGGCCCCCCAGCCTCCACCGCCGTCACCACCAACGGCTCGTCGTCGCCGATGCGGCGCGGACGCTTCTCGACTTCGAGGCCGATCCAGCCCTCCTCGACCTCCCCCGAGAGGACAAGATCGTTGCGCACCCGTTCGAGGGCCTCCACCGGAAGCACGTAGGAGGCGGAAACCTCCGGGAGAGAGGCGACAATCATCCCGAGGAGTCGCCCGTTCAGGTCCAGCACGGGTGCCCCTCCCTCCCCTGGGTTGGCCGGGATCGTTGTGCGCAGATAAGGGGTGGGGAAGACCCGCTCCCCAAAATTGCTGTCCTCCCCGCTGACAAGTCCCATCCGCGGGGAGGGCGGGAATTCGAGGGCGCAGCCGATGGAGACCAGGAGGGTGCCCACCTCCGGTCGGCGTGCCTCGTCGAGAGCGATATACTGGAAAGGACTTCCCCGCACGCCCTGCACCTGGAGGAGCGCGATGTTGGTCCGGGCGTGGGTACCCTCCAGGCGCGCCGGATAGCGGAGGTCGCCGTGCTCAATCCAGAGCCGCTCCGCCCCCGTGATGATACTGGCGTTGGTGAGAAGCAGCCCCCGGGAGCTGATGAAAAAGCCCGTGCCCACCCGCAGGGAAACCTCCCCCTCCTCGTCCTCGTGCACCGCCTTGATGCGGACCACCTTTTCCTCGTTGGCGGAAAACACCTCCACCATCCGACGCTGTAGCGCGAGGGCATCGTCCACCGGCCCGGCGGCCCACACGCCGCTCATCCCGAGCAGGACCCCGGCCAGAATGCCCGCGATCCGGCGCATCCCCCCTAAAAGAGGACGCGACTTCCGGGACGGTCAGGGGTGCCGTCGGGACCGAGGCTTTCCGCCACGTAGACCGCCTGGCGCAGGTTCCCGGCATCCCCGCTGCGCCATTCTTCGCCACCGCCCTGCGCTCCGGCACGGGCGGATTCACTCGCAAAAACCTCGATCACGAAATCCTGCCGTTCCGCCCCGGTGTCCTCGGCCGCCGCCACCGGAATCCACGACTCGGGACTCGTCGCCGCTCGCGGGACGGAGAGGGGGGAGGAGGATTCCGTAAGAAGCATCCCCACGAGGGCGGCGACTAACACCAGCCCGGCAAGGGCACCGGCAGGCCGGCCGAGAAAAGTGAACCCGCGCTCGAGAAGCGACCGCTGCCGTACCACCGACTGAACAATACCCCGCTCCAGATCGCGATCGAACTTCGCCCAGAAAGCGGCGTCGGGCTGCTCGGCCCGCTTGAGCCGGAGCAACTCCTCCAGAGAGGGCCGCGATTCGGGAATCCGGTCGGCCGGGCTGTTTTCCACCTTATCGGACATAGGATTGCAGCAGGGATTGCAGTTGTTGCTTGGCGTAGTGCAGGCGGGACCGGACGGTGCCGGTGGAGACTTTCAGGACTTCCGCAATTTCCTCGTGGCTCATGCCCTCCACTTCGAAGAGAACAACGACGGTTCTGTGCTTAGGAGACAACTGCTGCAGCGCTTCGTTCAATTTTTCCTGCAATTCGCGCAGGACCACCGGGCGATCCGAGCGGTTGGCACTGGTCATCGCCTCCAGCCACTCCGCGTTGACGGTCTCCTCTTGGAGGTCCTCGTAATTGAAGAAATGGCGCAGCCGGTTCTTCCTGAGATGGCTGAGGGTGGTATTCACCGCGATGCGGTAGAGCCAGGTGAAGAACTGCGAACGACCCCGGAACCGGTCGAGGGAGCGGAACGCCTTGATGAAGGTTTCCTGGGCGAGGTCATTCGCGTCTTCCCGATTCGAAGTCAGGTTGTAGATCACGCTGAAGATCCGGCCCTTGTACTTGTGCACGAGAGAAGAGTACGCCGCCTGGTCGCCGGCCCTGACCCGCGCGACGAGGCGGAAGTCCGGATCGTCGCTAACGGTCTGTGCTCCCGCCGCTCCGACAGCTGCCTCTGCGTCTCGCATCCTACCAACTTAGAAAGCCTTTCCGCTCCCGGCAAGGGGGAAAGGGGAATCGGCACTACACACCGGAAAAGCGACTTTCGACATAGTCCGCCAGCTCGAGCGGAAGCTCGTTGCCAGTGCGCGCCGCGAACTGGGTCGCCCCCGCTCGCGCCTGCTCGAGCTCCTCGCGGAAATAGCCGCGAACCCGGTCGACCACGCCCCGCTCCCGCATGAGCCGCTGCAGGTCATGGCGGGCCCCGTTGAGCCGGTCACCCACCGCGGTGAACGGATCGGATCCGCCCTCGCCACTCATGACCTCGTGCAGAAGAAGCAGCGGCAGGGTCCCTTTCCCGGAGTGGAAATCGGTGCCGAGCGTCTTGCCGGTGCTTTTCTCACTGCCAAGGACATCGAGAAGATCGTCGTAGATCTGGTAGGCGATTCCCAGGTGCCGCCCGAGCGCCGCCGCCTCGGCCACACTCTCCCCGCGGGGATGCCCGAGAATGGCTCCCAGACGACAGGCCACTTCAAACAGCACGGCTGTCTTTCGCTCGATGATGCGGAAGTATCGCTCCAGCCCATGCCGGTCCTCGCCCGGCTCCAGCGATTGCTCGACCTCCCCTGCACAGACCTTGCGGGTCGCCTCCGAAACCAGCCGGCAGACCTCCGTCGTCGGGAAACGACTGGCCACTTGCAAGGACTGGGCAAAGAGCGCGTCGCCGAGGAGAACAGCAGAGGTCACCCCGTGCTTGCGGGAGACCGTGGGGGAGTCGTGCCGCAGCTCGGCCTCGTCGAGGATGTCGTCGTGCACGAGGGTCGCCAAGTGGACCAGCTCCACGACGGCCGCGGCCCGGACCATCTCTTCGTTGAAGTCGCCCTGCGCGTTCGTTCCGGTCAGGAACAAGGCGATCGGTCGCAGGCGCTTGCCGCTGTGCCCAAGGGCATAGTCGACGAGTTCGCGCAACTCCGGCTCGAAATCGCTCCGCATCGCGGCGAAGTACTCATCCAGCTGGACCAGAAAGGGTCCGGCAGTCTCGAAGAAACGAAGAGGAGACTCCGCCGCATCTTCCCGGTTCTGCGAAGCGATCAAAGGCATGCTATCGGGACCGTAGACCTTGTGTGGGGAAAAGCAAGCAAGGCCCTCTTCTCTCAGGAACCGGGCTTCACCGCTGGAATCGCCGCGAGGTCCCCGGGCAAATCCGTAGGCGCGTAGGTGGGAATCTCCAGGGTGACGAGCGCCTCGAAAGGGATGGCGAAGCCGAGGTCCCCGCCGCCCCGGTTGACGAGGACGGCCAATGCCACCGGCAGGGCGCCCGCCGCCTCCACGAGGGCGATGGTTTCCCGGGCCCTCCCCCCGCGGGTCACCACATCCTCGACCACGAGCACCCGCTCCCCCGCTGCCAGCCGGAATCCCCGCCGGAGGACAAGGCTGCCCCCGGCATCCTTCTCTGCAAAGAGGAAGCGGGCGGCCGACTGCCGGGCCACCTCCTGCCCGAGGACCAGCCCCCCCATCGCCGGGGCGACCACCGTCGAATAGTCCAGCCCCACCAGCCGCTCCCGGAGGAGCTCCGCCAGCCGCTCGACCCGGCCAAGATCCTCGCAGACCCGCGCGCACTGGAAAAACTGTCGGCTGTGCAGACCAGAACGCAGGATGAAGTGGCCCTCCAGCAGGGCCCCACTCTCCCGGAACATCCGGAGGGCCTCGTCTTCCGCCGTTTCCGCCATCTCCCTGACCGTGGCGACCCGTCCCCGGCGGGGCAACGCCCATCGCGGGAACCTGCCCCGTACCGAGGGGCCGACAGCTCCTCTCTCCCCGCCGCCCTCCCGAAGACAGTCTTGCCTGCGCCCGGGCCCGGCAACACCCTCCCGATTTCTCCACGCGCATGCATCTGAGCGAGATCAAGCTGAGCGGTTTCAAGAGCTTTGCCGACACCACCCGCCTTCACCTCCCCCCGGACCTCACCGCCGTGGTCGGTCCCAACGGATGCGGGAAAAGCAACATCGCCGACGCCATTCGCTGGGTTCTCGGTGAGCAGAGCGCGAAATCCCTCCGCGGGGAAAGCATGCAGGACGTCATTTTCGGCGGGGCCGAGAAGCGCAAGGCCCTCCCCTACGCGGAAGTCGTCCTCACCTTCCGTGACTGCGAGGACTACCTCGGGGCCGAGTACCCGGAGGTGGAGGTGACGCGCCGGGTCCATCGCGACGGCGGCGGGGAGTACCGGATCAACGGCCGCACCGTCCGGCGCAAGGACCTGCAGCGACTCTTTATGGATACCGGTATGGGCCGGGTCGCCTACTCCTTTCTCGTCCAGGGCCAGGTCGATCAGATCCTTTCCTCCAACCCCACCGATCGCCGTATCATCTTCGAGGAAGCCGCGGGGATCTCCAAGTACAAGAGCCAACGCCGGGAGGCCCTCAACAAGCTCGCGCTGGTCGACGGGAATCTCGCCCGGGTCGCGGATATCCTTGCCGAAGTCAGCCGACAGATGGGGACCCTCCGCCGGCAGGCTTCCAAGGCCCTCCGCTACCGCCGGGTCCGGCACCGCTGCACCTTTCTCGAACAGGCCCTCCAGGCCCGCGAGGTGCGCGAGCTCGACGAGCGCATCGCCGCCAACGAGCAGGCCCTCGCCAGAGCCCGCGCCACCGAGGCAGGCCGCCGGGAAGAGGTGGCGACCCTCGAGGGACAGCAGGCCCACCTCCAGGAGCAGAGGGCGGCCTGCCAGCGGGAGATGGAGGGGGTCCAGGACGAGGTTTACGAGCAACGCTCCGCGGCGGAAGCCGCCGCCCAGCAGATCCAGCTCCTGCAGGAACGCCGCAAGGACTTCGAACAGCGGCGCCACCATCTCGGGGAAGAGATCGAGCGCATCGGGAAACAGCGGGCCGAGGAGGAGGCCAGTGCCGAGGAGGAGCGCCAGACCCGGCAAGCCCAGTTGGAACTGCTCACCGGTACCGACGCGGAAAACCAGCGACACGAGGAGGCCGTCCGGGAGGTGGCCACCCGGCTCGCCGATCGGGAAGCGAGCCTGCGGACCCTCCGCGACCAGCTCCGCAAGCGCGAGGAGACCCTCGCCCGCCTCCGCTCCGAAGTGAGCCACCTCGAGCTGGAGCTGAAGTCCTTCGAGGTCCGGCAGGGCCACGCCCGCGACCAGCTCACCGAAGCCCGGAACGAACGCGAGCGGCTCGAGCGGGAGATCGGGGAGCGACAGGAGGACTGGGCCACCGCCCGCCGGGAGACCGCCGAGGCGGAGCAGGCGACCGCGGACCTTCGGGCGGAACTGGAGGACTTGCGCACCCGGCACCGCGACCTCCAGGCCGACGTCCAGGAGGAGGACCGCCACCTCGCCCGGCTCGCCGCCCGGCGCCAGGTCCTGCAGGACCTCCAGGATCGGCTCGAAGGCTACGGGGAAGGCACTCGCCAGCTCCTCCAGTCCGAGGACGGTCCGGAAGGCGAGCTCCTCAACCGGCTCCTCCAGGTCGAACCCGGCACGGCCACCGCCGTGGAAGCCCTCCTCGGCGAAGCGGCCGGTGCCCTCCTCCTCGCCGGCACCCCGGAGACGGGGACGCTCCTCGCTTCCCTGCGCGAAAGCGGAGCCGGCCGCACGGCTCTCCTCGATCCCAGCCTCCGTCTTCCGACAGCCGCGCCCCCCACCCCCGCCCCGCCCGGTCTCCGCCCGGCTCTCGAGATCGTCCGAGGGAGGGACGAGGCCATCCATACCCTCCTCGAGGTCCTCCTCACCGATTGCTTCCTCGCCGATTCCGAGGACGACTTCCTGCGCTGGCGGCGGGAGCACCCCGAGGCCCGCTACCATCAAGTGGCCACCCCGGAGGGCACCGTTTTCGGGGCGAGCGGTCTCATCCTCCGTGGCCATTCCGGGGGCGAGGATTCCTCCCTCCTCGGCCGGGAGGAGGAAATCCGCCGCATCGACACGGAGACCAGAGAGCGCCAGGACCGCTGGGACCGCCTCCGCGCCGAGGCCCACCGCCTGCGCGGGGAGGCGGAGACCTGCGAATCCCGCCTCGAAGCCGGCCGCCAGGAGGAAAACCGCCACCGGCAGGAGCGGGATGCGCTGGAGCGATCCCTGCAGGCCCTCCGCAAGGATGCGGAGAACCGCGCCGCCACGATCAAGCAGGCCCAAGCCGAGCTGGAAAAGCTGGAAGGGGACCGCGACCGCCAGGCCGGGGAGCTCGCCGGGCGCCGCCGCTCCCTCGAGCGCGAGGAGGCAACCCGCGACGGGGAGCGACAGCAGGCGGACCGTGAGGAGGAGGCCATCGCCCGCCTTCGCGAGGAGCGCGAAGAACGCCAGGCCGCCTGGAACCAGGCCCGGATGGACCACGCCGGCCGCCAGCAAGCCCTGCAACTGGCCGAGCGCGGACTCTCCGAGGCCGAGCGGCGCACGGCCGAGCTGCAACGGTTGCAAGCCTCCCATGAAGCTGAGCGGGAAACCCTCGCCGACCGGATCCAACAGACCCACCGCGAGGAGGAACAGCACGAGCAAGCCCGCCACGCTGCCTCCGGAAAGATCGGGAGTCTCCGCGAGAAACTGGAGACCGAGCGCGAGAAACTGCGCGGGTGGGACCACCAACTGGAGACGACCGCGGAAAAAGTCCGCGCGCTGCAGAAAGCTCGCGAGGAAGCCGCCGATGCCCTTCGCGAACACGAGTTGGCCCTCGCCCGGGACCACTCCCGCCGGGAGACCCTCCTCGAGCAAAGCGAAAACGCTGGCATCGCCGACCTTCGCGGGATCGACCCCCGCCGCGCCCTCTGGGAAGCCGACCGCGATCTCGGACGCGGCCCCTCCCTCGACGACGAGTCCGGGGAGGAGGATCCCGACGCTACGCCCGCCGGGGACGCTCCCGAGCCGGACGAGGAAGAACTCGCCGCCTACACCAGCCCCGACTGGCAAAGCCTCGCCGAGGAAGCCGGACGGCTGCGCTCCAAACTGCAGTCCATGGGCTCCGTCAATCTCGTCGCCATCGAGGAGTACCGCGAACTGCGGGAGCGCCACGCCCAGCTCCAACAGCAGAGCGAGGATCTCTGGCAGTCCAAGGAGGAACTCGTCCGGGCGATCGATGAGATCAACGAGACCTCCCAGACCCTCTTCGCCGAGACCTTCGCCAAGATCCGCGAGAATTTCCGCGAGACTTACCAACACCTCACCGGCGGCGGCGAGGGGGATCTCGAGTTGATCGAGGCCGAAAGCGGGGACACCCTCGAGGCCGGGGTGGAAATCAGGGCGCGCCCCCCAGGAGTACGGACCAGTTCCCTCAGTCTGCTCAGCGGGGGCCAACGGACCATGGCCGCCGTCGCCCTGCTCTTCGCCATCTACCGCGTCAAACCCAGCCCCTTTTGCGTTCTCGACGAGCTGGACGCCCCGCTCGACGACGCCAATGTCGTCCGCTTCACCGAGATGCTCCAACAATTCACCCGTTTCTCCCAGTTCCTTGTCATTACCCACAACAAGCGGACCATCGCCGCCGCCCGGTCCATCTACGGAGTGACCATGCAGGAGAAAGGGGTCTCCCAACTCGTTTCCATGCGCTTCAACCAGCACACCGAAAAGGCCGAGGCGATGGCCGCCGAACCGGCCGGGGCCTCCCCCTCCGGACCCGCCGGAACCGGATGATCTCCGATCGTCTCCGCGCGCGGATCCCCGTCCTCCCGGTGGATCCGCCGGGACCGCCCAAGGCCCCCCCCGACTCCCTCCGCGAGTCCTTCGCCGCCGCCCGGGCCGTCACCCGAACCCACGCCAAGAGCTTCTTCTTCGCCTCCCGATTCCTCCCGCGCGCCCGCCGGGACGCCGCCTACGCGGTCTACGCCTACTGCCGCACCGTCGACGACCGTATCGACGAGGCTCCCGACGCTGCCAGTCTTCCCTCCCGCGCGGAACTACAGGAGGACAACCGCCTCTTTCTCCGCGGCGAGCACCCCGCCCCCTTTGCCCCCGCCTTCGCCTGGGTTTGCCAGCACCACCAACTGCCTGCCCTACTTCTCGACGAGCTGGTGGAGGGTTGCTGCCGCGACCGCGAAACCGTCCGCCTCCCCGATTTTCCCGCCCTCGAGGAATACAGCTACCTGGTCGCCTCCGTCGTCGGCCTCATGATGTGCCGCGTCTTTGGAGTCTCCTCCGCCGACGCCTACCCGCGAGCCGCCGAAATGGGCATCGCCATGCAGCTGACCAACATCCTCCGCGACCTGCGCGAGGACTTCCACCGCGACCGCATCTACCTGCCCGCTGACGAGCTGCACGAGGCCGGGATCAACCTCGCCACCGTTCTTCGCGACGGGCCCTCCACCCCCGGCTGGGTCCCCTTCCTTCGCGCCCAGATCGAACGGAATCGACAGTGGTACGCCTCCGCCGCCCAAGGCCTCCCCCTCCTCCGCGACCGCGGAGGGGCCCGCACCGCCGCCGTCATGGCACGCGTCTACGCAGGCATCCTCGACGCCCTCGAACGACACCACTACGACCCCCGCTCCCGCCACTTCGTCCCCCTCCCTCGCAAATGCCTCCTCGCCCTCCGCGCCCTCCGCTAAAACCTCCTCACCCAACGCCCCCCACCCTCCACATCTCATCTTGACGGCGGCTCGCCGGAATATAATGACAGGCTTTTCACACACTTGACACAAAGGGTAGGTAATGTTGGGGTGGTGTGGTATGAGACGGCGGCGCTACAAGTTGAGGGGAGAGGGGTACTACTATTTGCGGGGGGAGTTG